>NZ_JBJUDF010000352.1:0-5687 GCF_046067725.1 Planktothrix sp. | reverse complement strand
CATTTTTTCCGTAGCTTTTGTACCTCTGACTAAAAACACGAGGTCGGCTTCATTACTAATGGTATTCCCGAATAAATGAAGCGCAACTAACTGTCTATCGTTTAACATGATGCCTCCTACAAAAACTCAACAATCGCGTCCAACATTTCGTGAATGTCCTCAACTGAGGTTTTAATCGCTGGATTAATATTTTCCTCTTCTAATTGATGGTTGATTTCATCTATGTATGCTTGAGTAATTTCCTTAAAGGTTTGGGGTTCACTTAATAGTTTAGTTGCTGGTTCAGTTTGTGTTTGTGTTATTGTGTCATCTTGGTGATGCCAATTCAAAAAAAAGGGTAGATAATTTGATGGTATATCTTGTGTCATTTTGCCTCACTGGGTTTTTAATGATATCCACTCGTCTCTAACTTCAGCTTCAGTCCAATTAACCTTTATCTCTTTAGGAGTTTGTTTGTTCCACTGTTCAGGGGGTTGGATTTTATGCTGTTTAACCAACGCGATAAACCCCTTGTAAAGATTGGGTTGGACGATACTGGTTTGATACTGTGGATATTGTTTTTTGACTTGATTAAGAGCCTTTTTAATCGGGGAATCTTCACCCCAGTAGTGGCTAAACCAAACCACATCGGCTAACTCTCTTAATCCTTTCCATTCGGGGGGTATTTTAACTTCTGGTGGGATTTCTTCCTGTTGGTGTTTCCACTGGAATACAGCAAAATCGTAGAAGTCCTCAGTTGTAAAATACGGTTCACAGGCTTTAGCAGTTGCTTTGAAAGAGTCGTGCTTTTCCCCTATGGAGAATTCCGGTTTAGTTAAATATCCCTTTTCAGCCAAAACACGCTGTTTTAAAGTTTTGATTTCCTTATTTAATACCTCCTCTTTTGCTTGTCGAATTTTGCCTGATAACTTTTTCCATTTGCTTTGGTTTAACTTCCAGCGAGTAACAGTGTCTAGGGCGTAGAAGATGTAAGTCCAGCCAACGAAGTTAGTAACAATTATTTCAACCGGATTATCAAAAACTGGCTGACCGTCACTTTCTAACCCATACGCTAATAACGCAGCCATTAAGGCAAAGAAACCAGCAATAAGTAAAGCGGAAAAAGCATCAAAGCCTTCTTGAAAACTAGCGGGGTGTTTAACCCATTTAAGCCAGTATTTTTTAGTTTGAACCTTCCGAACTGCCCGTCTCCAGTCAAGGTATTTTTTACCGGGAAACCAGTTAGGGAGTTTGAGGGAATCTAACCAGTTAAGGAAGTGTTTGTGCAGTTGCGCTGTAACGACTGGGGGAATAAAGATGACTATTAATGGAACCCAAATATATTTAATAATTGGAATAAAAACAGCTACAGACCCCAATATTGCAGCAGCACCCAAGGATAGGGTAAAAAACAGCAATCGAACTGCTAAAATCAAAAACGGTAGCAACATAGTGGGAGATAATAGAAACGCTAAATCTATTCTCCCACGCTGCCTTTAATTTTGGTTCACCTCCTATACAAGACTTCTTTTTTTTCGCTCTTTAGCTTTATTAGGGATACCCGATAAATCAATTCCCATTTCTTCAAAAAAAGTTGGAACAGAAATTTGACAAGTTCTACAAATATTGGCAATAACTTCAAGAGCGATCTTTTTATTGCCTTTTTTAACCATGTCTTGGTAAGTAGAACGAGGAATCCCGATAGAGACACAAAACTGATCTTGTGTCATCTCCGTGTAGCCCGTCCTTAAATCTTCCAAGGGATGTCTCTCCTGATTTTCTTTGGATGAACTCATTATGTAAAAGTTAAGCCCAATTGTCAAGCCTAAGTATTGACAAAGCAAAACTTAAGCCCAATAATTAGACATAGACAACAACACAAAGCTGCTCCCCTAAGCCGACTAACAAAGGGGGTTCCTGCACGGATTTAGCTTATGTGTTGATTTTACGGCTAACGTCAATACCGCCCAAACCCTGTGTTTTAGGCGATTTTGCGGATAAACCGACCGCTACCACACCTGTACTATGTCGAGTTCTTGAGGAGGTAGTTATTTATGTAAAAGCTTTTACGGCGAGACTTAATGACCATTTGGCATCAGCAGAACCTGGGGTGAAACTCCCCAGGCTTTCTTAAACATTCATTTATCGCTATTCAAACAATCGGGGTGCATCTACGCCAGACCACTCACACCCATCAAGGGTTTAACCCCTCGTATGTGCCATGAATCAATACCTTATTCCCGTTGCAGTCGGAGTCTGTAGCATCGCTCTGCTTCTGGTCATCAGCCTTTACGGAATCATCCTTTCTCACCGGGGTAGCGGTCGCGCCGTTGCCGACAAGCCCCAAGAGAAGGTAATGCCTGGAGACGGGCGCCGATTGTACGACTGGGGGAAAGAACGTAACCGCACCTATCCACATGAACGAATTTAACCAACTTTACGCTCAACTCCTCCCCACTCAACAGATTGAAGCTCGACATCTGCTTGAGGTTTATGGAGAAACGATCGCCTTGAATTATGTTCGGGCCGTTCTCACCCCAAAAAGTGAGAAGGTTCCGCGAACCAAAACCACCATTATCACTAAGAAAAAATGACAACCATTGCAACCATCAAACCAGACGTTCTAGGCAAGCAATTATGGGACTTTGAAAAACCGAATTATTCGGTTTTTGGGGGTGATGTGACATGAACCCGATAGTTTCCAATGGGATATGGTTTCACAATGATGACGTGGGGTATCTTGCCGCACTAATCCTTCGCTTAGAACATCCCCACCCAAAATTTGTCACCAAAGAAAGTATTGAATTCACGAAAGGGTTAATTTTAATCGCCTCTGGTATCTCTGGCCCCAGTCTCAATATATCGCAGTTGCCCCAATTTGAAGATCCTCTTGATGATTTCAAAGAGAATTTCAAACAACTCTACCCCCAATACTTTAATAGCGTTCACCCTGTATTTCAGCAAATTACGAACACCCTTACCCTACAAAGCCATGTTAGATAACGTTGCCGTTGCTGAACTAACCACAGCATCCCGAAAAGCCACATCCTTAGCAAATCCTTTCGCAGTTGAGGGATTAGATAAGGACACTTTCTATAGTTCTCTTGCCAAAAAAAAAGCCGATCAATTAAAGGAGTTGGAGTTCGACACGGTGCAATCCGTTGCCAACGACATCAAGCTTAAAATAAAAATCGGACAGAACCTAATCCAAGCTAAGAAGCTACTAAAACATGGGGAGTTCGTGAACTGGCTTAAGATTTGCTTCGCTTGGTCAGAGGATACGGCCAACAATCAAATGCAGTTAGCCAGAGCCTTTGAAAATAATCCCAATATTGCGAAGTTTAAGCCCACAGTTGCCTATCAGTTGGCACAAAAATCGTGTCCTGACCTGGTGGTTGAACAAGCGATCGCCTTATTAGAATCTGGCAATGAAGTTACGGTAAATACTGTTAAAGAACTCAAACAAGCCGCTAAAATTGAAGCGATTGAACCAGCTAAACTAGAGCCAGAAATTAAACCAGAGAAACCAGCTAAAACAGGTATTAATAAAGGCGATATTGTGGAATGGCAGTTTCAAACAAAAGGTTGGAACTTCGGGCGGGTAAAGAGCAAGTCTACCGATGGAATTACCTGCAAAATCGAATCACTAACAGGTGAATCTTTGGGTGAGAAACCTACTAAATTTTTGTCGCTTTGTCCGGTTCAAAAAGTCAACAAAGATGCGATAAGTAAAGATGAAATCAATCATCTTCAACCAGACACCAAAGTGGTTGTTCTGCCCTACACGACAGAACTAAAACCTTTTGATGGAATGCTTGGTATCGTCATTGCGCGATATCCAGAGAAGGGATTAATTTCTGTAAAAATCGACAATACTTTTCGGGAATTTCACTCGATCGAACTAGAATTGTTGGAGGAAAGACCAGATCAAATTATAGACATCGTAGAAGATGTAATAGATGTTGACAGCACTGTTGTCGAAGAACCAGTAAATGAAGAGCCAGTAAGTCTTGATCCTTGCAAAAACCAGTCAGAGTTGATTCCCGTATGTAAGCTTTTCATGGCAGATTTTGAAGCCAACGTCAGGAAACTTTTGCACCACGTTAATGGTGATCAATTCGATTACTTATTAGAGATGGTTCTTAAGCATAAGGATGATTTAAAAGAATTGAACGCTCGATATAAATGGGATGAATAAAAATACCCCCCTCTTTTGAGGGGGAACCATCAGGGTGTGATACGAAATGTCCTTTCTCTTCATAGGAGTATTCTAACAAATGGTTGCTCAAATTGTCAACAAAAACCAGCCTATTTTTACCTCAATTTCTGATAAATTACCGCCTCAAAATATTGAGGCAGAAGAAGCAATATTAGGGGGGATTCTACTAGACCCGGAAGCAATAGAGCGAGTTATTTCTGTTTTAGAACCTTCGGATTTTTCCTTGCGACAACACCAAACCATTTATCATGCTTGTGTAGCGATACATTCACAGGGTAAGCCCGTAAACCTAATGTCTGTTACCACCTATTTAGCGGATAAAGGATTGCTTGAATCCGTAGGAGGACAGCTTAAATTATCTCAGTTGGTAGATAGGACAGTTTCAGCCGTTAACGTTGATCAGTACACAAATTTAATTCTTGAGAAACGCCTGAGACGACAGTTGATTGAATACGGTAACGAGGTTATCAACAACAGCTTCACAATAGACCCCGATGAAGGCGTTGGGGGATTACTAGAAAAGATGGAATCTAGTTTTTTTGAAATTGCCAGTCGATTCAGACGGGGGAATTTTGTTAGGAGTTCTACGGCTAAATTTCAAGCTATTTCCAGGGAATTAGAACGGATTGAGGATAACTACGATCAGAATGAAGCTCTTAAACAGTGGGAATTACAGGAATTAGCCAAAAAATATGGGTTTAAATCACGGCGCGAAATGCTTAATTTTCATGTTTTGTGGTTGAGTTCCCGCAATAAAAATCAGTTCATGTCACTGAAGGATTACCTGGAAAAATACGGGAATGCTTCAGAACATTGGCTATTGCGGGGCTGGATTCCAAAGCAGACAATCACCCTACTCCACGCCAAAGGGGGAAAGGGCAAAACCCGACTGGTTGGACATATTTGCAGGGTTATTATTAATGGCGGTCAATGGGGAGATTACTATGCAGATAAACCCGGTTATGTCCTCTTCATTGAAACCGACCAAGGCGACCGGGTAACAGCCGAACAACTCAAGGAACAAGGATATTTAGACGACTCCCCAGAAGTTCAAGAACGCTTTTCAATATTGAGTGATTGGAAAATTGAACAGTTCGGAATTTTACGACAAAAGATTGCGGAAATTAAGGAGAAAGACCCCAAAGCCAATATCTTGATAATGATTGATAGCTTATCCTCAACCAGCACTCAATCGTTGTATTCAGAAAATGATCAAGAATATGCACGGCCATTAATGAGACTTCGTGATATTGCCGAAAAAAATGATGCAACCTTTTTAGTAATTCACCACAGTAGTTCACAAGGTACGGCACGGGGTTCAACCGCAATTTACAACTCAGTTGATCAGGTTTGGAAACTGGAATCAGTTGACGATGACCCGCGCGACTGCCGACGAATTTTAACCATTGAAAAAACCCGCAGCCGTGAACCGGGACGCTACCAGTTAGAGTACGACCCGAATACTTGGGGCTGGCACATTAAAGGAATG
>NZ_JBJUDF010000351.1:0-6907 GCF_046067725.1 Planktothrix sp. | reverse complement strand
TGACCTTGAGGATGTATTTTAAGATATGATTTTGATTAAAATTTTTAAAGTAACGAAATGTCATGATGATTAATAGCGGGGTTGCTCCTCATCTTTGGAAGGATTAGGATACTCTCGCGCTGATTTTCTGTGATTAACAAGGACAAACAGTACCATTATGATGCCTCATTCAACGGCTAATACTCCTGATGAACTAACAGGTCAATCCTATTCAACCTCAGAGTCAGAATCACCGAACTCTGAGCCAATCGATGCTGATGTCAAAGCAGCAATGGAATCAATTGCCTACACGGATACCGGAATCGGGGAAGCTACAACTGAACCCCAGCCTGAAAAAACTTTTGGCGAAGAATTGGAGTCAACCGATGACAACCTTCGATCCGAAGTCATGGCTTTAACAGAAGCGAACACAGCCTTGAAAGCTCAACTGGAAGATGTTAGTGGTCAATATCGGCGTTTAGCTGCAGATTTTGAGAATTTCCGCAAACGCACTCAAAAGGAAAAAGAAGAGTTAGAAATTAACATTAAAGGCTCAACCCTCAAGGCGTTACTTCCGGTTGTCGATAACTTTGACCGGGCGAGATCCCAAATTAAACCCCAAACCGATGCGGAAATGAATATCCACAAGAGTTACCAAGGAGTTTATAAATTAATGGTCGATTGTCTCAAGCAACTGGGGGTATCGGTGATGCGTCCAGAAGGTCAACCCTTTGACCCCAATTTACATGAAGCCGTCATGCGAGAACCAACGGATGCTTATCCTGAAGGAACTGTGATTGAAGATTTAATGCACGGTTATCAGCTAGGAGAAAAGGTGTTACGTCATGCAATGGTGAAAGTGGCAACGACCCCTGAACCTGATTCCACTGAATCTCCAGCCGAAGTTGAAGAAACCCCTTAATCAGTCATCAGTTATCAGTTATCAGTCAACAGTCAATCGTCAACAGTCAATCGTTACCAGTCAATCGTAACCAGTTGTTGGCTGATTACTGATTACTGATCACTAATAACTGATAAGAGGAGCTATGGGAAAAGTCATTGGTATCGACTTGGGAACAACTAATAGTTGTGTTGCCGTGTTGGAAGGTGGTAAACCGATTGTGATTGCTAATTCCGAAGGAGGTCGCACAACTCCGAGT
Organism: Planktothrix sp.; assembly: GCF_046067725.1. Taxonomy (NCBI): domain Bacteria; kingdom Bacillati; phylum Cyanobacteriota; class Cyanophyceae; order Oscillatoriales; family Microcoleaceae; genus Planktothrix; species Planktothrix sp. The sequence goes on along the minus strand of NZ_JBJUDF010000351.1, from coordinate 5,768 downwards.
ATTGTGGGATTTGGCAAATATGGCGATCGCTTGGTGGGTCAATTGGGCAAGCGACAAGCCGTTACCAATGCGGAAAATACGGTTTATAGTATTAAGCGGTTTATCGGACGTCGTTGGGAAGATACCCAAGAAGAACGCTCACGGGTTCCCTATAACTGTGTTGAAGGCAAGGATAATACCGTTAATGTGAACATTCGCAACCAAGTCTACACCCCCCAAGAAGTCTCGGCGATGGTGTTGCAAAAGCTTAAGGAAGATGCGGAAGCTTATTTGGGCCAACCCGTGACTCAAGCTGTGATTACGGTTCCCGCTTATTTTACGGATGCTCAACGACAAGCAACGAAAGACGCGGGAACCATTGCGGGGTTAGATGTCCTACGCATTATTAATGAACCTACCGCCGCTGCCCTATCCTATGGTTTAGATAAGCAAGATCAAGATCAAAAAATTCTGGTGTTTGACTTGGGGGGCGGGACTTTTGATGTCTCGATTCTACAACTCGGAGACGGAATTTTTGAAGTGAAATCAACGGCGGGAAATAACCATCTCGGTGGAGATGATTTTGATAATTGTCTCGTCCAATGGATGATCCAAAAATTCAAAACCACTGAAGGAATTAACTTATTAACAGAAAAAATGGCTCTGCAACGGTTACGAGAAGCCGCAGAAAAAGCTAAAATTGAGTTATCCAGCCGCAATACCACTTCGATTAATTTACCGTTTATTACTTCTGATGATTCTGGGCCTAAACATTTAGAACTAGAACTCAGTCGCAGCGAATTTGAAGGGTTAGTTAAACATTTGGTAGACAGTACCATTGAACCGGTTACCCAAGCTTTAAAAGATGCAAATTTAGAACCGAATCAAATTAATCGGATTATTTTGGTGGGCGGATCTACCCGCATTCCGGCGGTTCAACAAGCAATTAGTCAGTATTTTGGCGGTAGAACTCCAGATCGTTCGGTTAACCCGGATGAAGCGGTGGCTTTAGGGGCTGCTATTCAAGCTGGAGTCTTAGCAGGGGAAGTCAAAGATTTATTGTTATTAGATATTACTCCTTTGTCCCTGGGATTAGAAACATTGGGGGGTGTTTTTACTAAAATTATTGAACGAAATACAACGATTCCTACCAGCCGTTCTCAAATGTTTTCCACTGCTGTTGATGGGCAAACAGTCGTTGAAATTCACGTTCTCCAAGGAGAACGAGCTATGGTAAAAGATAATAAAAGTTTAGGAAAGTTTCTCCTCAATGGTATTCCTGCTGCTAAACGCGGTATTCCTCAAATTGAAGTTTCTTTTGATCTCGATGCCAATGGAATCCTAAAAGTTGTCGCGGAAGATAAAGGAACCGGACGAGAACAAAGTATTGAAATTACCAATACGGGAGGATTAACTGAAACGGAAATTGAACGGATGCGGCAGGAAGCAGAAATCTATGCTGAAGAAGACGAAAAACGTCGCTTAGTAGTAGAACTGAAAAATCAGTCGGAAACCTTATTTGCTAATTGCAAAGAAACTCTCAAGGGCAATGCTAATCTGATTAGTAATGAACTTAAAGAACGAGTTCGCAAAGAAGCGGCGGCTTTAAAACAGGCAGTTGCTAATCCAAATATTGCCTACGAAGACATGAAACATCGGTTAGAATCCTTCCAAGAAATGCTTTATGCTCTGGGTTCAGCTATTTATGAACAAGCAGGTCAGAGTTCTTCTTCGGCTTCCTCTGTTAATATCGAATCTTCAGAATTTGAGAGTTCTCAAGAGGAAATGGAATTCCCAGAAGCAAGAGAAGAAACAGAAGCAGTAGTAGCAACCGAAGCAGCCACCAATCCTGATCATGGATTATCTGTGTTTGGCAATAGTAACATTGAGGCTGCCTCGGAAACTCATCGGGTCTCTGATTCTGATCCGGGCAATCCTTTTACTAATAAACTGAATTGAAGGTTCTGTTGTTCCAGGCAACCCCATTAATAGTTTGATTGAGTCAGGAGGATTTATGATAAAATAACTAATGCCTCAAAAAGCACCCGATCTCAATTTTGAACCTTAGACCGCTTGTGGGTGAACCATCCCATTATCCATCGTTAACCGTTAACACATTTGTTCTTATTTATTTTTAGGCAAAATACTCTATGGCAGGCGATTATTATGAAATATTGGGTGTCTCCCGCGACGCAGATACAGAAGAACTCAAACGAGCTTATCGTCGCCTAGCTCGCAAATATCACCCAGATGTCAATAAAGAACCCGGCGCCGAAGAACGGTTTAAAGAAATTAGTCGCGCTTATGAAGTGTTAAAAGAACCGGAAATGCGCGCACGATATGACCGTTTTGGAGAAGCAGGCGTAGCGGGAGGTGCCGGAGGGTTTGACCCCAACTTTACCGATCCGTTTACCGATATTTTTGAAAGCTTCTTTAGTGGCTTCGGCGGAGGGATGGGTGCTAATGCCCAAGCTCGCAAACGCACCGGCCCAGTTCGGGGGGATGACCTACGCTTAGACCTGCGTTTGGACTTCAAAGAAGCAATTTTTGGCGGAGAAAAAGAAATCCGCATTAAACATTTAGAAACCTGTGAAACTTGCACCGGAACTGGGGCTAAACCCGGAACTCGCCCTCAAACTTGTTCCACCTGTGGCGGCAGTGGTCAAGTGCGGCGGGCTACTCGTACTCCCTTTGGCAGTTTTACTCAGGTTTCCGTTTGTCCAAACTGTAACGGGACTGGACAAATGATTGAGGATAAATGTTCCACCTGTGGCGGTCGTGGTTTAAATGAAGTTACCAAAAAACTGAAAATTAATGTTCCGGCGGGGGTGGATAATGGCACTCGTCTCCGGGTCGCCTCTGAAGGGGATGCAGGTAAACGCGGGGGGCCACCCGGCGATTTGTATGTGTTTTTATCGGTAGCTCCTGATGCCAAATTTAGACGAGATGGCATTAACATTCTCTCGGAAGTTAAAATCAGTTATCTTCAAGCTATCCTGGGTTTTAACTTTGATGTTGAAACCGTTGATGGCCCCACAAAATTAACGATTCCCCCAGGAACTCAACCCGGAACTGTATTAACCTTAGAAAGTAAAGGGGTTCCCCGTCTAGGAAATCCTGTCAGCCGGGGTGATCATTTAATTACGGTTCTCGTGGAAATTCCCACAAAAGTGACTCCAGAAGAACGGGAACTTCTGGAACAGTTGGTGAAAATTCGAGGCGATCGCACCGGAAAAGGCGGACTTGAAGGGTTCCTCGGTAATTTATTCCAACAAAAATAAACGCTTGTTTGTTGTCTGTTGATCATCAACAGCCAACAGTCAACAGTCAAGAATCAACAGACAACACAGGCTATTGTCATGACACAAACCAATTCCTTAACACCGGATGCTCAATTAGATTTACGGGGAACTCCTTGTCCCATCAATTTTGTTCGCACGAAACTCCGCTTAGAACAAATGGCACCGGGTTCGCTTTTGGAAGTTTGGTTGGATGCGGGAGAACCCATTGAGCAGGTTCCTGATAGTTTGACGATGGCAGGCTATAACATTGAACAAATTAAAGACTGTTCAGGCTTTTTTTCCCTACAAGTTCGTCGTCCTGTGACCGTTCAATGAGTTTAAGAGAAACTGATGATCCGTTGCAGATGGCAGAACTGGTGGGAACAGTCGTCGCTGTTCAAGCCAATTTCTATCAGGTTCAACTGGACGTTCAAACCATTTCACCCCCTGAAACAATGCTGTTATGTACCCGTCGTTCTTTGCTCAAAAAGATGGGTCAGCAGGTGATGGTGGGAGATCAAGTTTTGGTGGTAGAACCGGACTGGTCAGGAAAACGCGGTGCTATTGCTCAAGTTTTCCCCCGAAAAACAGAATTGAGTCGTCCTCCGATTGCTAATGCTAATCAGATTTTGTTGGTTTTTGCGATCGCAGAACCACAGTTAGAAGCAACGGCGTTAAGTCGGTTTTTAGTGAAAGCTGAATCAACGGGTTTACAGGTATGTTTGGGTTTAAATAAATGCGATTTAGTTTCTACAGATGAGTTATTAGAATGGCGCGATCGCTTATTAAATTGGGGTTATCAAGCTATATTTATGAGTGTTAGTCAGGGTTTAGAATATACCATTACTTCTGATTATCAAATTTTGCAAAAATCTTTGTTTCAAGCTGAAAATTCTTTTGAAGAGAAAACTTTATTGCATCAACTTCAAGATAAAACAACGGTTATTTCTGGCCCTTCTGGAGTTGGGAAATCGAGTTTAATTAATCAATTAATTCCGACTATTAATTTACGGGTTGGTAGCGTTTCTGGTAAGTTGGGTCGGGGAAGACATACCACTCGTCATGTTGAATTATTCCAATTACCGACGGGGGGATTATTAGCAGATACACCCGGATTTAATCAACCAGAATTACAATGCGAACCTCAAGAATTAGTGAATTATTTTCCTGAAGCAAAACACCGTTTTCAGCAGGGAAACTGTCAGTTTAGTGATTGTTTACATCGAGATGAACCCAATTGTATTGTCCGAGGTGACTGGGAACGCTATCCCATTTATTTGGATTTTTTAGAACAAGCGATCGCTTATCAAGAAACTCTTCAACAACAACGAGATGTAGAAACTAATGTTAAATCTAAAATGAAATCAGGAGGTAAACAACAATTAGAACCCAAATTAGCTAGTAAAAAATACCGTCGTTCTTCCCGTCGGTTTCAACATCAAACCTTACAAGATTTATGTGAAGATTTTAATGAAGAAGAGTAGCAGAAATTAAATTTTTTAGGCTCAACAACCCATTTTAATTGAGTATAAGAAGTTAGATCAATCAGAGGTTGAAAAAAAACAGAAAAAAGCTGAGACGACAATAAAATATCCATTCGACTTGACAAAAGCCGCCAGAGGAGGTAGTATAGTCATACGTCTAACCTGAATATACTATTGATTATTTATTCAACACCACAAAACCGATCTATAAAATCGCTGAACCAATAAGTTGGGATTCATTAGAGGTACTCTTGGATAATTTTGGCTGTATGTTTTCCCGTTTTTTCCCAGCTAAATTGTTTAATTTGTTCTAATCCTAATTGTCTAAACTGCGATCGCAATTCTGAAGAAGTGGCTAGGGTTTCCATCGCTTCAGTGATTTCTTGAACTTGATAAGGATTAACATAAAATGCGGCATTTCCTCCCACTTCAGGTAAAGAAGACAGGTTAGAAGTAATCACAGGAGTTCCACAAGCCATCGCTTCTAAAACGGGAAAACCAAAACCCTCCCAAAGACTGGGAAAAACTAATGCGATCGCTTGATTAATCACTTGAATAAATTCATCAGCCGGAACATAATTTAAAAACTTAACTTGTTCAGTTAATCCTAAGTGTTGAACCTGGTGTTTGAGTTTAGGGGTATAGGTTTGATCCGTTGGGCCAGCTAACCAAAGTTCATAGTCGGATCGATTTTTTAAATTAGAAAAAGCTGTAATTAACCGAGATAAATTTTTATGACTATCATGACGACCAATATAGAGAAAATAATCACGGGTCGGTAAATCTAAAAATTGAAACCGTTGGAGATCATAAGCAAGGGGAATGGGTGTGATTTTCTGCTCAGGAAGCTTAAAAAATTGGATTAAATCTTGAGCCGTTGCGAGCGAATTACAAACAATATGTTCAGCTTGAGATAGAACCTGGGGAATATAATATTTAAAATAAGCTGTTAACCGTGAACCTCGCCGGGGAAACCGTAATGGAATTAAATCATGAGCCATCACAATTGAGCGACACCCACAAT
>NZ_JBJUDF010000350.1:0-8139 GCF_046067725.1 Planktothrix sp. | reverse complement strand
CCTTTATATGTCAAAGCGGGTTCAATTATTCCCTTACAACCCGTGATGCAATATATTGATGAAAAACCGATTGATTGTTTAACCTTTAAGGTTTTTCCAGGGACAGGAGAGGGAATTTTATATGAAGATGATGGTCGTTCTTTTGAGTATGTTAAGGGAATGTATGCAACAACAAAATATCGACTTTATCAAGACAATCAAGAATTAATCGTTGAAATCGAACCCCGTCAAGGACAATGGACACCCCCAAACCGTGAAATTATTATTGATGTGGTGGGAGTGGGTGAACAACATTTTCAAGATGACGGTCAGGGGAAAATATTCAGGTTTAGTTTGATCAAGAATTAGAATGACCATTCTTTGAGAGAAAATCATGTTTTGAGGATAATTTCTATTGAGCAAAATGGAAGTATTTTAGATTGAGGTTAGCTTTTGATACCGAAATTACACATTTGTTGTACCTGGTAATAATCAATTATTTAAAAAACAGAAATAAAGGCTTGAAATAGAAGATATCAAGCCTAAAATTTTATCAATTAGTCTTTTTCATTAGTGGCTGACCAAATCAGTGCTATAAACCATCCGATAACTGTCCATCCTAAAAAGATGTTGAGCAAAAATATCGCGGTTGTATTTCTTTTGGACTTAAACAGAGCAATAATCCAGGGAAGAAAATACAATGCTAAGGAAGCTCCCACAGTTATAAGTTCTGTACCCGTCATGTTCTCAATGTCGCCCATCAATCGCTCCTAATTCAAAAGTTTTAATTATAGCAAAAAAATAATATATTATTTTTTTTTATAGTCAAGAAGGTTTCTGTAGGGTGCGTAAGCGTAGTGCACGCACCAAAACTTTATTAATCAATCAAAGTTGGTGCGTGTGGCTTCGCCTTACGCACCCTACGAATTTGTTTGAGGAATAGCAGAAAGTAAAGAACGTCACGTATGATTAACATCTTCTGAGGTTTTAAAAACTTCAGCAACATCAGGATCTCATGTAATGGTAATTAAAGATTCTGGATTTTGCTTATTGATAAGTCGAAAGCCAGTACAAGGGACAATTAAGCAATTGACCACAGCCCCAAGGGAATACCTAAGCTGTCAACCCTGTTTATATCAGGTTTACAGCCTCAGCATTAGAACTAGCAGTCCTAAAAATCAGAGTCATCCATAAAAAGTGGCACTCCAGGCAGTCTAATGATCTTTCAACTTCTGTAGATTTTTTTCATGGCAAGCAAAAACGGCTTCCGGTTCAAACTATTTACTACAGAGCATTAACCATGAAATCCAGAAATTTTTTAGCACTAGCCGCCCTCTTAGCAACTCTCAGCATTGCATCTCCAGTTGGTGCTACTGAATCTTCGGCAAACAAAAAAGAAAATTCGCTGAAAGTAACCTGTAATGTCAATAATGTTTTATCCAATCCAGAAAATTCGTCAAAAGATACAGTAACCTTTTTGGCTATTCTTCCAGAGGCAGCTACAAATAATTGGTTCGATGAAAAAAATATAACACCTGTTATCGGCATTCTTGGTGTCATTACCCCTATTCTTGTTTTTGTTGCTCAATACGGTAGTGATCAAAAATGGAAACTCAGAGAATTTACCACAAAAAAGTTCAAAGAATTTGAAGAAGCCCCAGAAACAATCAATGTTAAAAAAATGCTCAATAGCGAATCGAAATTAATCGATTTATTCCCAACAACACCTCTGGCTTCAAATCGGTTTATTTATGTTGATGATCAGATGTTAGATGATGCTTTAATCAGTTTTGATAATCCACAAGAAGAGTCAGATTATAACAAGAATTTAAACGAAGCTCAAATGCGATATCAAGAGAAAGCACAAAAGAACGATAAATATCCAAGAAAAGAAGAAAAACTATTAATCTATGCCGCTATCAGAGATAATTTTGACAGGTTTGCCGAATCCTTGCAACTTTTTGAATCCATGATTCAATCAGAAGCAATAAAAGAAAAGGATTTAGCACCTTATTTAGAGCCTTTATTTGATACAATCGAGCAAGCATCTAAAAGAACTAATTCCTCTAATATTTCAAAATATTTGGGTTTAAGCGAAAATCAAGAACAATTATCTGAAGTTCAAAAAAGCATCAAAAATTTAAGAAACCGTTATCCAAAGAACCCCCCCCAAGAAGAATCTAATCCCATGAAAAACCCTCACAAAAAATCGATGAATTATATCATCATGTGGTAGAAAAAAAAGGGTTATTACGATTCCCTTTGTTATAGAACTTTTGATGTACAAGTTAATATGAAATTCAGTGATAGATGCTACATATTCCCCCCTAACCTCGATTAAAAAGGGGGAATGTGTAGCAAACATTTAGGGATTTTATATAATCATTTTATAGTAGCCGCTACAATTCTAATAATCTTTATTTACCAATTATTTGTTTTTCATTTTCTAAATGAGCAGTTGCTATTAAATGATTCAATTCCTCTATTGCCATTAAAACCACACTTTCCCCTTCTGGACGATGAATAACAATAATATCTCGATTCGCCACAACTTGCTCACACAATTGAGTGATATTTTCCCTAGCATCTTCCCAAGAAATTTGATTAAATTTCATCAGATTTAGCTTTAATTTTTCCTCTAATTTAACCGGATTAGTAAAAATTTGATGAAAATGACTACTAAAATAAACTACTTCATAATCAGGTGATAATTCCTGATCTAACTGTTTCCATAAACTTAATCCTTCCCATTCAAAACGTTCTACTTCTTCCGGTGTAACTTCAGGAGAATCAGAAGGATCAGCCAAATTTAATCGTGCATCAAAAGCATCAGCCCAATTATACAAACGTTGAATAATTTCTTGACTTAAAGGTAAAGTAGCTAGATTAATGTTGCCAACCCTGTGATCTCCAGCCCACCATAACGGATCACAACCATAATCTGCCATTAGTTTAATTTTTATCGCCATTATTCATCACCTCTAATCAAAGTGAACTAGGATTAGCACCCACAATATAACCATTATCACTGATCGTTACAGCAATATACTGAATTTGACCATTAAAGTTAAATTCATAAATTGGTCTTGTCCTGATTCTAGGATTCTGATAGCGGATAAATACTCCTTGAAGAACAGCAGTCATGATTGCATCAGGAATTTGATCTTCAGAAATACCACGCTCTGCAAAATCAGCTTGATGTTTATCTAAAATATGAGCAAGCCCAGAAGATTTTGGCTGTACTTTTCCTTCCTCTAAAAATATAATTTTACCATCTTCCCTTTTAGCGATTCTTACAATCTTTTCAGGATTATGCTTGATTCCTCTGGCTTGAAGTTCTGCAATTAATTCAGCTTTTTGAGCTTCATAGTCTGGTTCTTGGCTCAATGGCGTACCTACTATAATCTTACAATTATAAGATAAGAGTATAATGGATTAAGAAGCGATCGCATCCCTCATGTCATGCTGAACGGAGCGCAGCTTAGTGAAGCATCTCTGGGGTTTAGGTTGAAATGCGATCGCACGAACATTAAGATTTAATTAGATTTAATTGCTTCTAAAACCAAATCAAAAGGGCTTTTTTGGTTCCCTGTAGAGCGTTTCATTGTCCTTTTATGGATAGCTAATAAATCTAGTAACTGTGGAGAATATTCTTTGGTTTTTCCTAATTTTTCCCATCTTAAATAATCTCCAACATCTTTTGATTTATCTTGAACATCAGGTTCATTATAAATCGACTCACTTTGTCCAACGGTCATGTATTCATCGACTAACTGTATTGCTGTTTCCAATAAAGCATTAGCAGCTATACTCTGCTCTGATTTAAAAAGCTTTAAAAATGCTTCAGTAATTTCATAGTTATTGATGTCGATTCCTGCATCTATCATCGAAGCTTTCAGTAAATCAATAACTATCATATAAAAAACAAATCGTGTATTTGTTCTTGTTTCTTTTCCTCTTCTTCCAAACTTATAAGTTTCATTAGCTGCTTTTTGTAATAGGTAAGCAGCATAAAAATCATTAATTCCAAATGGTTTCTTCCTAACCTCATCATCCATAATTTTTTTAAAAATAGACCCATTAGGAAGGAAATGAGAATTGGTTCCAAATGCTAATCCTGCTTCTCCTAGCCAGCCTGCTCCATAGACTTTAATCAAATCAAAAGCATTAGCCCATTCTTTCAACTGCTCAATATTAGGTTTTTGCTTTTGTAATGCTTTTTTAGAATCCCATCCTCCTCGTTGTATTTCTAAGAAGAAACCATATTTTTTCTCTATTTCTTTAGCCCATGTTCTAAAATCCTGTGTCAAAGCGAGAAAATCTTTTTCACTAACAACGTTCTGACTATTGGTGTATCGGGTTATTTTCGTCAGCATTTCTTCGCCTTCAGAAACTTTAACAATTTTAACAATTACAGTTCCCTGATCAGCTTTCTCTTTCCAGGATTGAAGCTTTGGCTTTGTTCCTGTTCCACCAGACTCTAGTTTATTAGATAACACTTCCCAAATAGTTTTTGTCGTTTGGCATCCATTAACGATATGAGGCTCAGTTAATTCAAATCCTGTTTTAATCTTCTCAAAGTTTTCAACAACTAGGGTTACACCATTATTATACAATCCAAAATTTTCAGGTTCGTCTTCAAGAGTCTTTTTTATGGCAGAATTAACCTTCCTCTTTGTCCCTAAAAATCGACGTACATTTTTATCATACAATTGATCTAAGTCTCCTGTTTGATCACGGTAATTCTTCATAAATTTATAAAGCTCTGTTAGTTTAACAGCACCTACAATTAACTTATCTCCCTTAGCATCTTTAGCATTTAACGGAATGTTAATTCGTGTCAAAATCGGTTCTTGTAAGCGTTGATATATAGTTTCAATAGAGACAGATTCAACATCAAAGAGTGTACCAATACGATTTATACCCATTGCTCGTATATCATTCAAAGCTCGTTTCTGTTCCTCATTTAAAGATTCATTAGTTGCGAAAACCAAAATTAACTTGTCTTTCTCTGATGACTGTTCTCGAAAATTAATAAGCTTTTCTAATAAATTTTTAGTGAGGGAAGAAAGATTTTGGCGTTTTCCATCCAAAGTATCAATAATTTTTTGAGCTTCTATTAAGAGTGTATCAGATCCTGAGAAAGCTGTTCCATATTTACTTTGAACTAAGTACCATGTATCTCCTTCCTCTGTTCCTTCATCGCTACCTTGTCCTCGACTGAGGTAAGCAATATCAATACCTCCATCGCCACTACCATCACAATAAAAAATATCCTCTGACGATTCTTCAATATCAAGCCATTGAGTAATTAATTTTCGAGCAAAACGCCGCCCTAACTCTACGGTTGAAGGCTCACCTTGGATAACATCTTCCAGCCACTCTTTACAAAAAGAAACAAAATTAATAGCTTCGCTCATATAGCAGTTCTCAATAATCTGATTAGAATTGTAACAAAAAAAGGTGGGCATAGCCCACCCTACAGAATAGAAAATTAAGCTCCGACGGCTTCTTTTGCCGCATACATCACTTCTAACGAAATCTCGTTTAAACCGCGTTCACGGGCGAATTTTTCGGTATTGCGTTTAACTCTACCTCGAACAAACCCCGGAACTTTATTCAGTTCGGCTTGCGCTTCTTTCGTCCAATTCAAATCAGAATCCGCCGAAATTCCTTTAGTAATGACTTCTTTCGTATCGTGTCCGCCAAAGATTTCTAATAGATGATCTTCCATTCCCAACGTAAAGGAATTATAGACTAAATCGGTAATTTGATTCGTGCCTTCATAGCCTAAAAAGGGTTTATAACCGATGGGGAAATTTTGAATATGAATGGGGGAGGCGATGACACCGCAGGGAATATCTAAGCGTTTTCCAACATGACGTTCCATTTGGGTTCCAAAAATAGCAGAAGGTTCAATGCGAGCAATCATATCTCCAATTTGAGCGTTATCATCACTGATGAGAATTTCATCGCAATATTCGCTGACTTGTTCCTTAAACCAATCTGCATCATATTTGCAATAGGTTCCCGCACAAACCACATGAATTCCCATCTCCCGCGCAAGAATTTTTGTCATCGCCGCAGCGTGGGTATTATCCCCAAACACAACAGCTTTTTTTCCGGTTAAATTCTGACAGTCAATGGAACGAGAAAACCAAGCCGCTTGGGAAACATACAGGGTTTGATTATCAATATATTCACTATAATCAACATCAGCCCCTTGAGCATTAATTACTTGTTGAATTTTGCGAATACAACGGGCAGTTTCCACCACACCCATCGGGGTAATATCGACAAAAGGAGTACCGAATTCTTCTTGTAAATATCCGGCTGCCATTAACCCTAATTCTCGATAAGGAACTAAATTAAACCAAGCACGAGGTAGGTTTTTTAAGTTATGAACCGATGCTCCTTCAGGAATCACTTCATTCACTTCAATGCCTAAATCTGCCATTAACCGTTTTAATTCGGTGCAGTCATGTTGGTTATGGAAACCCAGGGTAGACATTCCAATAATATTAACAGAAGGTTTTTCGGTTTTACCTTCGGGTAAATCGCCTTTTTTCTTAGCTTTTTCAATATAAAATTGAACGATTTGTTGTAACGTCCGATCAGCCGCTTGTAGTTCATTAACGCGATAATGATTAACATCAGCTAACATCACATCGCCTTTCGCATCCAGTTGAGCGCGTTCAACAAAATTTTGTAAATCTTCTTGTAAAATACTGGAGGTACAAGTCGGAGTTAATACAATTAAATCAGGATGTTCTTCTTGATCTTTTCTAACAATATTATTAACAACTTTTTCTTGAGATCCCCGCGCTAAAACGTTACGATCAACCACACTAGCCGTTACCGGGGTGTAGTCCCGTTCCCGTTCTAACATCGACCGCATTACGTTAAAGTAATCATCTCCTAAAGGAGCGTGCATGATAGCATGAACATTTTTGAAGGAACTGGCGATGCGAAGGGTTCCAATATGGGCAGGGCCAGCATACATCCAATAAGCCAATTTCATAAAGTCATTCTCCGTTGTTCAGTGATTAGGATAACCTTTTTTATCGTCTCAGAAATTGTCTGGATCGCGAGTCGTATTTATACTTAGCGATCGCATCCAGAAACTGGGTTTTTCTACCCAAAATCTGGGTTGTACAGTTGAGATCAGGGCTAAAAACCCAATTTCTTGAATCTATATCAGCATTTAGTTTGCCACTAAAACAATACTTTTATTGTTTAATTGCAATGATTCTTAAATTTTGAGCAATATTTTGTAAAATTGAATAGAAATGTTAAGTTTATTAAAGTAGGGCAACAATTATTAACAATGAGCTTAGACAAAATTATTGTTCCGTTGGATGTTTCCACTCAAGAAGATGCGATCGCATGGGTTGAAAAACTGCCTCAAGTTACCTTTTGGAAAGTTGGTTTAGAATTATTCGTCAGTTGTGGCCCCGAAATTTTAACTTATCTCAAAAATCAACAAAAACGCATTTTTCTCGATTTAAAATTTCATGATATCCCGAATACCGTTGCGGGTGCTTGTCGCGCTGCATCCCGGTATGGCGTTGATCTAATAACTCTTCATGCAACGGCAGGAAAAACAGCCCTCAAAGCTGCTCAAACAGCAGCCGAAGAAGGCGCAAACCAAGCTGGTTATCCCACCCCCAAATTAATCGCAATTACCTTATTAACCAGTTTAAATTCCAGAGATTTAGCGTTTGATTTAAAAGTGCCTTTAGAATTACCTGAATATGCTTTAAATATGGCATTATTAGCCCAAGAAAGCGGGTTAGCCGGGGCCGTTTGTTCTCCCCAAGAAGTCGCCCAACTGCGTCAAACCTGTGGTGATGAGTTTCTACTCGTTTGTCCAGGGGTTCGCCCCAATTGGTCAGAACGAGGTGATCAACAACGCACCTATACCCCCGCCGAAGCGATGAAAGCCGGGGCTAATTATCTAGTTATCGGACGTCCCATCACCGCTTCTGATGACCCGATAACTGCCCTACAACGCATTGTTGAGGAAATGAGTTAATCGTCGGGGCGGGAATACCCTGCCCCCATTCCTCTCAAAGTCCTAAATCAACAGCGACTCGATGGGCACAGGCGAAGCCGGAGAAGGCAACAGCGTTTAATCCTTGACCGGGGAAGGTGCTATCA
>NZ_JBJUDF010000349.1:0-13824 GCF_046067725.1 Planktothrix sp. | reverse complement strand
TTCATACAGTTGTGCCGCTTGAACGTAATTATTATTGTGAAGATATTTTTTTGCTTCTTCCTCCCAATTAGGAGGCAGGGTTTGTAACTGTTGAGAATTCATACAACTTAATAATAGCGATAAAGTTAAAAAGCGGATAGTAGCAATTTGAACCTACCCGCTTTTTAATGATCATTCAGTTCTATCTGTCTCTAAACTAGACTGTCAACAAAGTTACTTGGTCACAGCAGTTTGACCTGTTCCACAGGTAACATCTGTATAATCTGAAGATGGGTACTTTGGTACACCGCTAGTCCAGTCAGCCGTCATAACTTCTTCACACAGTACACTGGAGGTAGTTTTAGCGTCACCTGATGCAATTAATCCTACAGCCCCTGCATATCCTTTGAGGGCAACGTTTGCTGGTGCAGCTGATGCGCCTGCGCCAGTAGCACCCGTTGCTGGAATGACATATTTATAGTTAGTGGTTTGGGTTCTGAGACCGATTCCTAGAGCCTCAATGCCTGTACCAAAGTTCGTGTTCTCAGCATAGAAAGCTTGTTGGCCTTTGTTAATCGAGCTAATGTACTGTTTCCCTTCAGACTGTTTAGCTTTGTTGGCTTGGTTGAGGAAGGAAGGCAGAGCGATCGCAGCCAAAATACCGATAATGATAATAACAACTAACAATTCAATTAAGGTGAAACCTTCTTCTTTTTTTCTATTAGCAACGTATTGCAGGAATTTCGCTTTAAATTCAGTCTTCATAGTCTTTTCTCCTCTTAGGGGGATGTTTAACTTTTTTTCTGGTAGTTCTAACTTACCCACCTTCTGACAACTTCATATCACCCTTGCCAAAAATTTTTCTCAATTTTTTTCTGAACGCTCCAAAATCACATATAGAAAGGAATCCAAGGTTTTTAGAATCTTTTTCACCTGGTCAAATGCCATTTGACGATGAATCGGTTCTAGCGTCACCGGATCTACAGGCTGGATCTGTTGCCAACGTTCTACCAACGAGATCACAGATTGTGATCCATCCCATAATGGCAACAAACAGGCAGCACGGATACTGTCAAGAGTAATGGGTACAAGGGTTGGTAAGACTTCATTTCTTAAAGCCTTCATTGTATCCCTGGCTAATTTAATTTCCAGTTCCCCCGGATTTCCATCCATCAATCCAATCCGTTTAAATAGGGACTGCGCTCTAAACAGGTTACTCCGCTCATAGAAACTATGAAGATTGGTTCTAATGATTCCCTCTGGTTTTAAAACAGACTTCATTGCTTTTAGGGCAAGGGTAATATCAGGAAGCAAATAAAGGGATTCATCATTTTTTTTCTAATAATTCAGGGTTGGGGTTCTGCATGGGTGTTTTTAAATTCCACAATAAACGGTAAACTGTAAAGTTGCGATCCTACAGAAACAGGGTTTCTCACCTCAATTTGAATAATTCCATCCTGATTTTTTGTTGAGAAACTTGGTTTCTACCCAGTTATAACACTGACCAGTAGTGGCTACCCCATTGCACCTCCTTTCTTTATACAATGCCCTCTATGGATAACAAAACTACATTTTTACTCAAAGTTCTAATCTTGTCACTAGGACTATCGGTGTTGATCAAGTTTGTTGGCCCTTTGCTGTCGGTTCCCGAATCTTCAGTGATTGCTGGTATTGCGGTCTGCTTACCTTCGGTAATTCTAGCCGTGCTATTGAGTTGGCGGATGAGACAACATTCCCAACAGCCTGAATCGTTGGTTAAAAAATAGCAAAAAATGACCAATTACTTAACATGACTCGGTTTATTTACGATCAATTTGCCAAAGATTATTTAGAAGAATTACTCTCAATATTAGGGGAAGTTCAAGCACCGCGCGAAGTGCGAGGAGAAGTTCGACAAATTGATGTTTGGTTTGTTCCTCAACCTGAAAAAGAAGTGAATGCAGAAATTTTAGGATTGTTAGGACGTTTAGCCAGAACACCCGCTTTGTTTGAACCCTTTTACAACCCAGCCACACCTGATGAAATCTGTAGCAGAAACCGGGTTTCTCCACCAAAGATCTGGATAAAATTACTAAAATCTGGGTGAGAAACCCGGTTTCTATTGTTGCAAGTTCGAGGCGAGTCTCAACGGGAAGCCAACCGCAATAAAACTCGAATTTTAGAAGCGGATTATCCTAAACTTTGGATACTGACACCAACAGCTTCAGAAGCAACATTAAATGGATTTCGGGCTATACTAGATGAATCTAATCCTGCATCTTTTAAACTATTGAAAAGAGCGATCGCACCCCCCAAAAAAACTAAACAAAAAAGTCACCTGTTCTCGGATTGATAAACATCGTACCTTAGATATAATTAGAATTTCAACTCATCCTATTTATCCTGTGACAATTGGACAGTGGTTTGGTTTTAGCGCAATTCTCTGTGCAATCTATATCCTTTGGCAAGTGCGACAAGCTTTATTGCTTGTTTTTGCTGCGATTGTTTTAGCAACCGCTCTCAACAAATTAGCTCGATGGATACAGCGTTTTAAAATTAAACGCTCTTGGGCAATCTTCTTCTCCATTAGTTTACTGATTTTAACCTTTGTAACAATATTTCTATTAGTTGTTCCCCCTTTATTTGACCAATTACAAGAACTGGCAACCCGGGTTCCTAGAGGTTTAGAACGAGGATTACAACGGCTTAATCTCTGGATTAATGACTTAAAAACACAACTTCCTGGTGATTTGTGGCAAAATTTATTTCAGGTTAATCTACAAATTAACGCTCTTATTCAACAATTACAACGTTTAGGAAATCCTGTCATTGGTGGAGTTGGAACATTTTTAGGAAATACATTAGGAGGAGTATTTAGCTTTTTATTAGTCATTGTTTTAACTATCATGTTATTAGCTGATCCTCTCGCCTATCGTCAAGCCTTTATTCAACTAATTCCTTCATTTTATCGTCAACGAATGAATGGAATTTTAGATCAATGTGAAGAAGCATTAGGACTCTGGGTGGTTGGTGCTTTAATTGATATGACTGTTGTAGCAATTTGCAGTTTAACCGGACTTTTAGCCTTACAAGTTCCTTTAGCCTTTGCTAATGCAATATTAGCAGGTTTTCTGAATTTAATTCCGAATATTGGCCCAACTTTAAGTGTCATTCCTCCGATGGCGATCGCTTTATTAGAAGATCCTTGGAAAGCCGGGTTTGTTTTTATTTTATACTTTCTCATTCAACAAGCCGAAAGTAATTTTTTAATGCCTTATCTCATGGCAAAACAAGTTTCTTTATTACCTGCAATTACCTTAATTTCTCAAGGCTTTTTTCTAAGTTTTTTTGGGTTTATCGGTTTACTTTTAGCATTACCGTTAACCGTTGTTGGACAAGTTCTAGTCAAAGAAATCTTGATTCGAGATATTCTGGATCAGTGGGAACAATAATTCCTTACAATTTGAAAAGGTAAAACATAGAGAGTTAAGCAAAGGGGTGTTAAAATTCCATGAAAACTATTGCTGAAATTAACGATAAAATTCTTCAAAATCGTGCCGTTGTTTGGACTGTGGAGGAACTAAAAGCCAAAGTCACCCCCGATAATATCTCTCAAATTGCTCAAGAAGTTGATGTAATTACTACCGGAACTTTTGAACCGATGGAAGCCTCCGGTGCTGTGATCAATTTAGGTCATACCGATCCCCCCATTAATATTAAAACCTGTTGGTTAGATGGAGTTCCTACTTATAGTGGTTTTGGTGCGGTTGATTTATATCTCGGTGCGAGTCAAATAGTGGAAGATGGGGAAGATGGCCATGAACGAGGTGGAGGTCATGTCATTGAAGATTTAATAGCTGGAAAATCGGTGCATCTAAAAGCATCAGGAGTAGTATCAGATTGTTATCCCCGTAGTTCTTTTGAAACTACAATTACCCGTGATACCATTAACCAATTCTATTTATTTAATCCTCGTAATCTCTATCAAAATTTTATTGTCGGAGTCAATGGCGGTGATCGCCCGCTTTATACTTATTTAGGCCCCCTACAACCCTATTTAGGAAACGCGGTTTATTCTAATCCGGGTGCAATTTCTCCCTTAATTAATGACCCAGATTTACAACTCATTGGGATAGGAACCCGGATTTTTTTAGGAGGAGGAATTGGCTATATTACTTGGGAAGGAACGCAACATTTTCCCCTACAAAAACGCTTAGAAAATCGCACGCCTATTGGCCCTGCTGCTACCTTAGCCTTAATTGGAGATGCAAAACAAATGAATTCCTATTGGGTAAGAGGTTGTTATTTTAAAAATTATGGGCCGTCCTTAATGTTAGGAGTGGGAATTCCTCTACCCGTTTTAAATGAAGAAGTGATTACTCGTTGTGCAGTTTCTGACGCAGAAATTGTTGCGCCTGTAGTTGATTTTGCCATTCCCCGACGGGTTCGTCCAACCTTTGGTTTAGTCAGCTATAGTCAACTTAAAAAAGGAAAAATATTAATTGATGGAAAAACAGTCAAAACCGCACCTCTTGCGAGTATTTCCCGATCTCGTGAAATTGCTCAAGAGTTAAAAAAATGGATTGAATCTGGGACTTTCACCTTAACAGAACCCGTTGCTACCCTTCCCCTAGATCGCTCTTTTCTACCTCAAAATATTTGGGGATCTCAAATTAATTTAGATTAAATCACTCAGGAATCATCACAGAAGTCAGCCGTCATAAAACAAACAATCAAGGTCAAATCCCTTGACGGAAAACAACAAACAGTAGATATTGAAAACAGGGAAATTTGGAGTAAAAATTGATTTTCGGTAAAATTGTTGCATTATGAACAATACAACAACCCCCGATAAACCCCCAATTCGTAACGAAAGTTCCCCGTTCCTCACCCCCAAAACTGCACTATGACGACTGATAAACCCCTTGGTTCTGTAATTCAAGGTTCCCTGACAAAAGGGTTAGAAGTTCGCTTACATCCTGATGTGTCTGTCGAAGAAATGCGGGTCGGAAAATTTTTAGTCGTCCGGGGGAAGCGATCGCATTTTTTCTGTTTACTAACCGATGTTTCCTTGGGAACCTCCAGCCCTCGAATTATTGCTAACCCACCCCAACCTGATGATGATTTTTTACAAGCAATTTTAGCGGGAAATAGCACCTATGGAACCATAGAACTCAGTCCGATGTTAATGTTGAGTCGGGAATTTTCCGAAGAAGAAGAACTGATTCGTGTCGCCACCCAACAACAAAAAGTAGGGGCGAGGTCTTCTCGTTCTCAAAATAATGGTAAAAATGGAATAGCCGCTATCGCTTCTTTTCAACCTCAAACCAATAGCACCGAAATTGAACTCTTACCGGTTAAAACCATTCCGGTTCATTTTTCCCAGGTTTATGAAGCCAGTGAACGGGATTTTAGAATTATTTTTGGTTGGGAAGATGACCCCACCCGGCGGAATTTTGCCATCGGAAAACCGTTAGATATGGATGTACCGATTTGTTTAGATTTAGATCGGTTTGTCGAACGCAGTAATGGAGTATTTGGAAAATCAGGAACGGGAAAATCCTTTTTAACGCGATTATTATTATCAGGAATTATTAAGAAAAAAGCTGCCGTTAACTTAATTTTTGATATGCACTCGGAATACGGCTGGGAAGCCGTATCAGAGGGTAAACAATTTAATACCGTTAAAGGCTTAAGACAATTGTTTCCGGGTCAAGTAGAAGTTTATACGCTAGATCCTGAATCAACCCGACGACGAGGAATTAAAGATGCTCAAGAATTATATCTCAGTTACAATCAAATTGAAGTCGAAGATATTATGTTAGTGCAACGGGAATTAAATCTTTCCGAAGCGAGTATTGATAATGCCAATATTCTCCGTAGTGAATTTGGAAAAGATTGGATCACACAATTATTATCAATGACCAATGAAGAAATCCAACTTTTTTGTGATGAACGTCGAGGACATAAAGGGTCAATTATGTCGCTACAACGGAAATTAATGCGGATGGATAATTTAAAATATATGCGTCCGACTTGTCCATCGAATTATGTTGACCGAATTCTACAATCTTTAGATGCGGGAAAAAATGTTGTCGTTGAATTTGGTTCTCAATCCGATATGTTATCTTATATGTTAGTAACCAACATGATTACTCGTCGGATTCACCACGCTTATGTTAGAAAAGCCGAGAAATTTTTAGCGTCTAAAGATCCCTTAGATCGTCCTACACAATTAGTCATTACCATTGAAGAAGCACACCGTTTTTTAGATCCTGCCATTGTGCGTTCTACAATTTTTGGAACCATTGCGCGAGAAATGCGAAAATATTTTGTCACCTTATTAATTGTTGATCAACGTCCCTCTGGAATTGATGCTGAAGTGATGTCCCAAGTGGGAACCCGCATTACCGCGTTACTGAATGATGATAAAGATATTGATGCGATTTTTACCGGAGTTTCTGGGGGTCAAAGTTTACGCTCGGTCTTATCCAAATTAGATTCTAAACAACAAGCCTTAGTGTTAGGTCATGCGGTTCCCATGCCTGTTGTTGTTCGGACTCGTCCCTATGATGAAACCTTCTATCGAGAAATTGCAGAAACGGACTGGACACAAGCATCCGATGCTCAGGTCTTAGAAGCAGCCGCCTTAGCTAAAGACGATTTAGGATTTTAAATTGATCAACAGATAACCGATAACCTAAAGTTCGGTTATTACTCAATCACTACAGTTGTATTATCAAAAAAATTAGGGCACGATTAAAATATTCAAACAAAAGTTGCTACAATAACAAATTCCCCCATGAAGCCCTTGACTTTCACCCCTAGTTGTATGTCATAATTCTGAGAGATGTAAATCTATGTAAACAATGTTAAGCTTCCTAAAACGAGGAAGCGGGAGATGAACCCGGAAAGTCAATGTTGATTTTCTGTCCAAGCCGAGCCTCGGTTGGCAACCTGACAGCCTGATGGAGTTATTCAACTTTTAGGGGTAACTAGGAAAAAACGATAAATCCAACGAAACAATAGCCCTAGATCCTAGAAGCAAACCATTCAAACGCAGCGACAAAACGGATAGGACAGAGTTAACCTTGATTTTACAGAGCAAGACAAGATTTGGAGCCAGCCTTAAGACTGAAACCCTTCCTAACCTGTGTTGTTCAGGCTCATAAAACCTCCTGTAGATAGAGGAGGAAAATTTGCGACCCCTGTAAATTCTGTTTTAGGAGTGTAAATCATACCCATGCCAACTGTCAATCCTCAACACAAAAATCAAGCGCTTTCCAGAAACGCTCGACCTACCACCACTGACACAGTTCGCACCTATTTGCATGAAATAGGTCGTGTGCCTTTGCTGACAAGGGAACAAGAAATTACCTATGGCAAACAGGTACAACAGATGATGCAACAGTTGGAAGCGAAAGAGGCTCTTGTTAATCAACTGGGTCGAGAACCCAGCCCACAAGAATGGTCTGACGCAGTGGGGATGAGTGAAGAAACACTTCAGACCACCCTGGAGCAAGGACGTCGCGCTAAACAAAAAATGATTGAGGCGAACTTGCGTTTAGTGGTGTCCATTGCTAAAAAATACCAAAAACGCAATATGGAATTCTTGGATTTAATCCAAGAAGGAACCCTCGGTTTAGAACGGGGTGTAGAAAAATTTGATCCCATGCGCGGTTATAAGTTCTCGACCTATGCCTATTGGTGGATTCGTCAAGCCATTACCCGTGCGATTGCTCAAAATTCTCGCACCATTCGTCTACCCATCCATATTACTGAAAAACTCAACAAAATTAAAAAAGTTCAACGGGACTTGGTGCAAAAATTAGGCCGTAACCCCACGGCGGCAGAAATTGCAGAAGCCTTAGAGTTAGATCCGAGCCAAATTCGAGATTATTTGTTGGCTTCTCGTCATCCGGTGTCCTTAGATTTGCGAGTCGGGGATAATCAAGATACGGAACTGCAAGATCTCTTAGAAGATGAAAGCACCTCCGCCGATACCCTTGTGACTCAAGAGTTACTGCGTCAAGACTTGAAAGACTTACTGGCGGACTTGACACCGCAGCAACGGGAAGTCATTACCCTGCGGTATGGGTTGGAAGATGGTAAGGAGATGTCCCTGTCTAAAGTCGGTGTTCGGATGAACATCAGCCGAGAACGGGTTCGTCAATTGGAAAACCAAGCATTAAACCATCTACGCCGTCGGAAAGCGCAAGTTCGAGAATATTTAGCAAGTTAAGAATATTAAATCTGAAGTAGAGACGTTTCATGAAACGTCTCTATTTTTTTATGTCAGACAGTATCCAAAATATAGAAATATGATTTTCCATTCCTCCTTGACACTCCAGTTAACAGGAGACTTTAAAATAACATTGTAGGTCGTAAGGTGAGTCAGTCAGGAATGAAAACAAGCTATTTCCAATTAAAGGGAATGGGGTGCGCGTCCTGTGCTAATACCATAGAAACCGCCATTCAAAATGTTGATGGGGTTGGGGTTTGTCACGTTAATTTTGGTGCTGAACAAGCAACCGTTGAATTTGATCCCAAGCAAACTAATATTGAAGAAATTCAACAGGCAGTTATTGATGCAGGATATAGTGCAAAACTGATAGAAGATACAACTTCCCATCTCCAAGATTATGAACAAGAAAACCGAGAAATTGAACAAAAATTAACCCAAAAAGTTGTAATTAGTTCCATTATTAGTGTGTTTTTAGTCATCGGGGGATTGCCCATGATGACGGGTTTAAATTTACCTTTGATTCCCGCTTGGATGCACAACCCTGGGTTACAATTAATCCTGACAACACCGATTTTATTTGGCTCAGGTCAATCCTTTTTTCTAGGGGCTTGGAAAGGATTAAAACGTCATCAAGCTGATATGAATACCTTAATTGCATTGGGAACAGGGGCAGCTTATTTTTATTCTATTATTGTTACATTATTTCCCCAATTTTTCATCAATCAAGGCTTAAATCCCGATGTTTATTATGAATCGGCTGCGGTTATTATTACCTTGATTTTACTCGGTCAATTACTCGAACATCGCGCCAGAAGTAAAACCTCTGATGCGATTAAAAAATTAATAGGATTACAAGCAAAAACCGCCCGTGTGATTCGGTCTGGTGAAGAAATTGATCTTCCCATTCAAGCGGTGAAGGTGGGTGATATTATTCGAGTCCGTCCCGGTGAAAAAATCCCCGTTGATGGTGAATTAATGGAAGGGAATTCTACGGTTGATGAATCAATGGTGACAGGAGAAAGTATTCCCGTAGAAAAACATCCAGGGGATGAAGTGATTGGGGCGACAATTAATAAAACCGGAAGCTTTAAATTTCGAGCTTCACGGGTGGGAAAAGATACCGTATTAGCGCAAATTGTGCAGTTAGTTCAACAAGCACAAGGGTCAAAAGCACCGATTCAAAAATTAGCAGATCAAGTAACGAGTTGGTTTGTTCCGGTTGTGATTGCCATTGCGATCGCTACTTTTATTCTCTGGTTTAATTTGACCGGAAATCTTACCCTGGCGATTACAACAACCCTCGGTGTTTTAATTATTGCTTGTCCCTGTGCATTAGGATTAGCAACACCCACTTCTGTGATGGTAGGAACCGGTTTAGGGGCTGAACAGGGTATTTTAATTAAAGGAGCCGATCGTTTAGAATTAGTTCATAAAATCCAAACAATTGTATTAGATAAAACCGGAACCATTACCGCCGGAAAACCGACTGTAACCCAGTATGTAACTGTTAAGGGAACCTACAATGATCAGGAATTAAAATTATTAAGATTAGCCGCAGCCATTGAGCAATACTCTGAACATCCCTTAGCAGAAGCAATTGTTCAATATGCTAAAGCTCAAGGGGTTACTTTTCCCTTACCAGAAATTCGGAATTTCCAAGCTTTAGCAGGAATGGGAGTCCAAGGGTATATTTCAGATCGATTTGTGCAAATTGGAACTGCTCGCTGGATGCAAGAATTAAAAATTGAAACTAAACCTTTGCAACCGTATCAACTCAGTTGGGAGTCTGAAGGAAAAACAACAGCTTGGATAGCAATTGATGGTGAAATTGAAGGATTAGTGGCGATTTCTGATGCGGTGAAACCCACTTCTAAAACTGCAATTCAAGCCTTACAAAGAATGGGATTAGAGGTGATTATGTTAACGGGAGATAATCAAAAAACAGCCGAAGCGATCGCCTCTGAAGTGGGAATTAAACGGGTGTTTGCAGAAGTTCGTCCTGACCAAAAAGGGAATATTATTAAATCTCTGCAAACTGAACGGAAAGGGCGAAAAAAACAGCCTCCAATTGTTGCAATGGTGGGAGATGGAATTAATGATGCTCCAGCTTTAGCTCAAGCTGATGTGGGAATTGCTATTGGGACAGGGACAGATGTTGCGATCGCAGCTAGTGATATTACCTTAATTTCAGGGGATTTAATCGGTTTAGTCACCGCCATTAAATTAAGTAAAGCAACCTTGAATAATATTCGTCAAAACCTGTTTTTTGCTTTTATCTATAACTCAGCCGGAATTCCCATTGCGGCGGGAATTCTTTACCCCTTAACGGGTTGGTTACTCAATCCCATTATTGCAGGAGGAGCTATGGCGATGAGTTCAATTTCTGTTGTTACCAATGCTTTACGTTTACGTCAGTTTAAACTCAATTAATTCCTAGTCAGAAAGTGTCTTGAGAATTAAAATATAGCAACTTTTATTAGAATAAAGAGTGAAATTATGAATATCAAAATCAAAAAAGGATTACAATTTAGCGGAATTTTTCTATCAGTTTTAATGGTTAATTCTGCTCCTCTACAAGCAATGGAATCTCACTCAGAACCTGCTAATCCTCAATTTCGGACAATTGAACAACCCTTATCAACCAAAATGGCGGTTACAGCAGGCGGGTTGGCATTAATCGGATTAGAACTCTGGTGGTTTTTATTAAGTAAACCTAAAGCCAAAAAAGCCACATTAAATCAAGATACCCAAGAATTAGAAATTTTAGTGGATGGAGGTTATCAACCTAATCGCATTACGGTTCAATCAGGTAAAAAAGTCCGGCTTAACTTTATCCGTAAAGACCCAAGCCATTGCTTAGATAAAGTTTTGTTTCCAGACTTTAATATTGCTGAAGATCTCCCCCTTAATCAAACCACAACCATTGAGTTTATCCCTGAAAAATCGGGAGAATATACGTTTAGTTGCGGGATGAATATGGTGCGAGGAGTTTTAGAAGTTCAGCCTCAATGAGGATTACAAAAATTACCAACTTCCAGAGGAAATCAACCCAGTTCTTATTCTATAGCGCTACGCATTACAGTTAGGACATTTCTGAATCCAGCAAACCCTTTTAGTTCTTACTGTTCCCTGTTAAGCTGTTCCCTTGAGCGTAGCGCTATAAGAATCAGAAATTTTCCTTCAGAAACCCGGTTTCTGCTAATTTTACCAAAAAATACCCCTGCAATCTTCCACGAATTGCAAGGGTAAAAACGTTACTTATTTTTTTGTCTTTTGAGCTTGAATATTAGGGAATTAATTACCTAAATTATTGCTGGCGTAAGCATCTAAACTATAGGCGGGGATGCGGACACTGTAGTCGGTTTCTTGACCTGTAACAGACTGGGCAATTTGTTCAAAGGAGTTAGAATTCCAGTTGCGTTCGTGAATGGGTTTGGTTTGTTCACCCAGGAAGTAAGCTTGAGTCCCAATGACAGCAGCCGCAACCCAACCAATGATGAATAAAGAAATTAAAACGGTAAACATAATTTTTCTCCTAATTTGTTTTAGTTCGCTTTCTATGTAAACGATTGTAACAGATAGTTAAAAAATATTGCAATAACTTGACAGATTTTTTTGGGTGTGTTTACCGTACCGGGTTAGGTGGGGTCGGGGCAGTAGGGGCGAGGAAACCTCGCCCATTAACAGTCAACGTCTCCTCGCCGATTAACAAGTCAGTAGAGACGTGCCATGGCACGTCTCTACACAGTCAACCGTCAACTAGCAACCGTTAACCCTTAAAATTAAGGAAGAATTAACAAAGAAGTGATAAGCATTTCTGCTAGATTTGAGGTATGCCAGTAATATCTTCTAGGGCCAAAGCTTATTAAAAATTACTGCGTCTGGTCGGGTAAAGGATTTGATCTAACAGATTCCCTTTAGAATAATGAATAGGTAATTATGCAGAAATTGGAAACTAATATGACACAAAGCAATTCTCGCAGCCCTGTTGCACTCTCGGATCGAGAACTGCAAGTTGTAGAGTTAGTGGCGAGTGGGTTAACCAATCAAGAAATTGCTGAAAAACTAGAGATTAGTAAACGTACTGTTGATAATCATATCAGTAATATTCTCACAAAAACCTCAACAGATAACCGAGTAGCATTAGTTCGGTGGGCGTTGCAATGGGGGAAGGTTTGTCTGGATAATATTAACTGTTGTCCTTTACCGCTTATAACGACTGAGGATGAAACCGAATCAATGGTTTCTTCTTCAGTAGAATAGCGAAACAATAGGTTAAAGTTAATGCAAACAGTTCAACAGAAACAACGGCTTCGCTATCAAGTTCGCTGTCGGAAACTTCCCTTAACGGTTTATCGGGAAGTCGCAGCCCATTTGCGTCAGGTGCAAGGAGTGGACACAGGGTTAATTCCTACCCGGATCAGTCCCAATGAAATCCCCCTCGAATTTGATTATACTGAAAGCCAAGTTGGGAGTTTATGGATCGAATATGATTCCACCCAAGACGCTACAACTCGTCAACAGATTGATCAAATTTTGGCGTATTATAACGATCGTTATGGAACCTGGGAGATAATCGATCCGCCACAGGACTGACGATTCATTAAGAAACCAATGGAACTGATCAAAGCATTACGAGGAACACGAGATATTCTGCCTGATGAAATTGGATACTGGCAATGGGTAGAGTCTGTTGCCAGAGAGATTTTATTGCAGGCAAATTATCAGGAAATTCGCACCCCAATTTTTGAACAAACGGCTTTATTTGAACGGGGAATTGGGGAAGCGACGGATGTAGTTGGAAAAGAAATGTATACGTTTGTTGACCGGGGTGAACGTTCAATTACCCTGCGTCCAGAAGGAACGGCGGGTGTGGTTCGGAGTTTTATTGAAAATAAACTTCACGCGACCGGAGGAGTGCAACGGTTATGGTATACCGGGCCGATGTTTCGTTATGAACGACCTCAAGCCGGACGTCAACGGCAGTTTCATCAAATTGGGGTTGAAGTGTTAGGAAGTCGGGATGCGAGGGCTGATGTCGAAGTGATTGCCATCGCAACTCATATCTTACAAAAGTTAGGGTTAAAAAATTTAAACCTCAACTTAAATTCTGTGGGAAATGCAACGGATCGTCAAGCGTATCGTCAAGCTTTAGTGGATTATTTAACACAATATCAAGACGAATTAGATCCAGATTCTCAAGATCGTTTATCTCGAAATCCTTTAAGAATTTTAGATAGTAAAGATCAACGGACACAGGAAATTGTTCAAGATGCTCCGAGTATTTTAGAGTATTTAGGAGAAGATTCTCGCGCTCATTTTGAACAAGTTAAACACTTATTAACGGCGTTAGAAATTCCTTACACTTTGAACCCTCGATTAGTACGCGGTTTAGATTATTATACCCATACAGCGTTTGAGATTATTTCTGATGATTTAGGGGCTCAAGCTACCGTTTGCGGGGGCGGTCGTTATGATGGTTTAGTTCAAGAATTAGGGGGGCCAGAAACTCCGGCGGTGGGTTGGGCAATTGGGTTAGAACGGTTAGTGATTCTATTACAACAGTTGAATTCTCTTCCGGGTTCTAGCTTAGATTTTTATATGGTTTCTAGGGGCAATTT
>NZ_JBJUDF010000348.1:0-6609 GCF_046067725.1 Planktothrix sp. | reverse complement strand
GCTCCTGGCCAAATGGTTCGATAAGCTAAACATTTATTAATAAAAACTGCATCTCCAAATTGAGAAATTCTCATCCAAGAATCAATATCATCACAGTTCGCATCTAAACTAGAATCCCATCCTCCAGACTTAATAAATGCCTCTTTGCGATAGGCAACTTGAATGGGTGTTCCAAAAGGAACTTGTTCGAGAAACATTCCATAATGAATATCTTCTTGGGGAATATAAAATACCGTTCCAGGGCCAATTATTCGAGTCCGTGTCAGTTCTGTTTCACTCGGATCAACTTGAGCCGCTTGACAAGAACAAATCACAACTTGGGAAGTTGAATTCTGACTTTTTTGCCTTTCATAAGCTGTAATTGCTTGAATAATTTCTTCAATACAATTGGGTGCTAAATAATCATCATCATCAACAGGTTTAATCCAATCTCCAGAAGCAATAGCAACCCCAGCATTCATTGTAGCTGAATGACCTTGATTCGATGAATTCCGATGATAAACCAGGCGATCATTTTCTTGTTCAATTAACGATGCCGATAATTCCTGAACATATTGTTGTGTCCCATCAGTAGAACAATCATCTGCAACAATGACTTCACACGGTATGGTTTGATTTAATGCAGAATCAATTGCCCGTTTGAGTAACGTTAGTCGATTATAGGTTGTAATCACGATGCTAAATTTCATCGGACTGCCTCCCTTTAGAGACTGGTAGTTCAGTTATTAATTAGTCTAACATATCCGGTTACTTTGACTAAATAGAAGGAGGCTAAAGGCTTAGATTGATGGGAAAATTTGTCTAGGTTTCTATGTCTGAAAAGCAGATTATACCTGATCAAATTAGATGGATCATCAATAATTTAAGTTTTTTTGAACTATATATCCCAAATATAGCAAGTCTAAATCGGTTGTAATCACCTCTATGACTCAAACCTTTACGGTAGGGGCAATTCATGAATTGCCCCTACCGTAAGAAATACCCTAAAGTTAGGCTTTGACAAAACTGCCATGTAAACCATAGGGAATATGATGTTTTAAGTGTAATCGAGCGAGTGCCCCTTGAGTCAAATCTCGACCGTCCAAAATCACAATATCTGAACGATGATATTGGCTATCATACACCACCGTTAACAGCCATCCATCATCTTCTGCAATAGCATTAGGACGAGGAACAAACACAGGTTCACTGACAAATCCTTTCGGGGCGGCACTCCATAATTGCCGTTGATTGCTGTTTAAATCTACTTTCAGAATAGCCTGTAAAGGTGCATTTCCTTCGGGAGAATGGGCGGCGCCTAAATATAAATAACGGTAAGGTCTACCCACAAAATTGGGATGTAAAGTCGGAAATTCACAACACCGAGATTCAATTCGGTTTCGTTCAACTGTCCCAGAGGTTAAATTTAAAGAAAAACGCCACAATTCCCCCGGATCTAAAAGGGTAAAATCCGTTTCTCGATAATCTTCATTCGGGCGAACTTGAGGCAAAGATTCATAACAAATAGAATCTATAATAATTTGATTTTCCTCTTCATAAGCATTTCCATGATGGAAGACAAAACCCGATGGTGTTTCAAACACTTTAACTCCACCTGTTTTTCTATCAAAATTACGAGGAATCACAATAATTTTAGTCGGTTTTCCTGACTCAAAATTAATGGATTCTCCAGCCCCCGATAATCCTAATACAAAGGGAATTGGATTAAATTTAACGGGATTTTGGAAGAAAATACAATAATTAGGCGTAATCGCAAAATCATGAATAAAGGCAAATCCGGGGACAGAGTGGGCGTGTTTTCTCAGTAATTTTCCGGCTGTGGAAATTTCATAAATTGTTATCGTAGTCGATAACATCGGTTTAATTGAAAAATTAACTAGACAAGGTTGACCGCCACAATTTGGATCAATTCTAACATGAGCCGCAAAGGCATCTCCAGGTTTTAAAATTCCATCCAAATCATCAATTCCGATGGTTTCTAACGTATTTGGATCAAGTCGATAAGGTTGGGCTGCTTCCCACAATGCTAAAAGTTTTCCCGCCCAATAAATAACTTGCGTATTAGCAATATTTTTAATCCGTAAATCCAGAAAATTGGCTAACCATCCCCCCGGTTTTTGGGTTCCAAAAACACCTCGATAAAGGATTTTTCCCGCTTTTTGTTCTTCAATATAACCTTGGGTGCGCACAAATCGATTGCAATAATGGGCACGACCTTGGGTAAAACGAATCGCCGATATCATCCCATCTCCATCAAAAGGATGACGAATGGCTTGGCCATTAATCTCTAATAAACCAGGGCCATTGCGATAAAGGGTTCCTTCTAATTCGGGAGGAATTTCTCCTTCAATATCATCAATCCAATAATCATATTCATTCGGTTGAGAAAGATAACCTTTTTTCCAATCATTGCGATCATAAGATAAGGATTCTGTGGAATTTAAAGTTTGAGTCATGGGATTCTGTATTTCCAATCAATGAGTTAAAGGTTATTCAACTATACAAAAAAAATCGGACATTTCTAAATCCTGAAAACCTTTCCATGTTCCCAGTTAAGCGGTTCCCTAGGGAATCACTATATAACAGTTAATTGTTCCCGTTCAGAAGGTTCTAAGGTCATGCTTAAAGGTTCTGTTTCTGCACTACTATCCGGCAACCAATGAATTAAAGGTAGAGGTAATAATGTGCTAAGATTGGTCACAATTACTAATAACCATAATTGGTTAAAGTTGGTTTCAGTAATTCCGAACCAATGGGTGAGTAATGCACCCAGTTCATAAGAAATTAATCCTGATAAATTGACAACCGACATTAATAATGCAAATAATGTGGCTTCTACCCCCGGAGGACATAACCGAGCGGCTAAAACTAAAACAGGCATATAAGCAATTTGTCCCACCACCGTTAAAATCAAACTATCGCCTAAACTAAACCAATAATCATCAATTCCCAGGCTACGATTAGTATGGGTAACTAATAACAACATTGTCATTCCTAGACCTGTTGAAATAATCGTTGACCAGAAAAAGATGAGCCGAAAAGGAATCGATTTAAAAAAGCGTTGAAATAGCCATACACCCATTAAAGAAGCCACACTGGTCACTAAACGAACTCGCCCTAAAAATTCCGGTTGAAAGCCTAATTCATTAGTCGTAAAAAAGAAAAAAGCGGCATCCGCCGTTGGTGTTGCTTGCCAAAGAAAAATAAAGGCTGTGGGCAACCAAATTGATTTTTGGCTAATAGCTTGACGCAAATTTTTAATTTGAAATTTGATTCTCTCCCAGTTCGAGTTTTCCTGTACAAATTCTTCTGTAATTAATCCCGCCACTAAGGAAACAATTAAAGGAAAAGAAGCGGTAATCAGAAAGATGGTTTGGGGGTTAAATTTCTCTAATAAAAAACCGCTTAAATAAGCTGTCATTAATCCCCCTACAGCCGTTGCGCCCCAACAAACCGACTGTAAAGACCCGACATTACTAAGGGACTCGTGACGGGCACGTTCAACGACTAAAGAATCAACAATGACATCACTAACGGCAATGCAAAGGGAACTCAGGGCAATGGCCAGAGCAGCGGCCCAAGGAGTATGAACAATTGTCGCCAAGGCCACCCAAGATAAAGAGCCGAATAGTCCCGATAAGATTAAATAGGGGCGACGGCGATAACCCAAAATCGGTAAACCGTCGGAAATGAAGCCAAATAAGGGTTTGATCACCCAAGGAATGGCAACAATACCGAGTAAAACTGACACTTCCGCCGGACTCATGCCCAATTCATCCTTAAGAAAAAAACTGACGCCTAAACGGGCCAGTCCTAAGATTCCTTGGACGAAGTACACCAGTAAAATAGCCACCAGTTCTGGGGTTGGCTTATTGTCAAACAAGATTGTTTTCTGAAAGAATTGCTGGAGTTTCTCGATGCTTGTTGAAGACATCCGTATTCCGTAAAGAAAAATTAAGAAATGTGAATATCTCTATCATAGCGTGTTAGCGATTGACCGTTAACCGTTGACCATTGATCAAAATCTGACATTAGGAACTTAACATGGGAGCAAAAATAATCTTTTTGAGTCTATAGACTTGGGATTCTACAAAAATAAAGGAGCTTATCCATTAAACTGCTGATCTGTTGAGATTAGCAGTTTTTTTATGGGACACGGGTGTCACTGCGGTTGACATTTCCCCGACCGAATTAACCCAACACGGCTGGCCTTGGCTTGATTTAGGGAATTAAATGGCCCCCATTGTTTAAGGATGGTCGGATCAGGCTGGTTTTGAACCTCCTCCCGCGCAACAATGTCACAAATTCCGTTAGGACGTTTAACAATATAAAATTCAGTTTCAGAAGACATCAGAAATTAAGGTAGGGAATCATTGAGGGAAAAGGCTAGAGTGAATTTCCATTTCCCTCTAAGGTTTGACTTAGCGACCCATTGCAGGTAACTCTGGTGGCGTTTGAAGGTTTAGATCCGTATAAGACGGTTGGGTCAGAATCGAGGTGTTATAGGGATTGATCAGATCGGGAGTGCGAATAATCGGATCATTCATCGTTTGCTGTAACATGGCTTCCCGATACAATTGATTCACCAGTCTGGCATCATTGGTCATTAAAGTTTCAGGATAACCATTGATGCCATTAGGCCAGGGAAAACTAATCCCTAAATAAGTAGATAGTTGACCCATCAATGATTTGTTTTTAAAGACATCACCAGAAGTTCTGGAGGCGGCTCGCATAAATTCTTCCGCAAAAGGTTGATAGCTGGTGGGATAATCATTAAACATGGGTTCTGCTTTAACGCCAGAAGCCAACATCGTTGTTGCGATCGCCCCAAACAGAGCAGAACTAAAGAATTTCAATCGTTTATTCATCATTCTAGTTCCTTGATAACTCGGTTAAATCTTAACTTGTTTTCACTCCTAGACACCAAACAGGGGACACTGACGCCGCCAGATGTGAACTTTTTTGAAGCTTATGCTCATTTGTGTAACGAGTTTGCCTATCCCTGCGTAAAATATGAGCTTAACAACTGCTACAAGTTCTTCAATATTCAAGGAGAAAGAAACCCTATGGCAGACTTAATCAAACCCTATAACGGTGATCCCTTTGTAGGGCATTTGTCCACCCCGATTAGCGATTCTGAATTTACCCGTGCCTTTATCGGGAATTTACCTGCTTACCGCAAAGGTTTATCTCCTTTACTGCGGGGTTTAGAAGTGGGTATGGCACATGGTTACTTTTTAGTTGGGCCTTGGATTAAACTGGGGCCATTACGTGATCATCCCAGCGCTGCCAACTTAGGTGGCTTAATTTCAGCGATCGCATTAATTTTAATTGCCACAATTTGTTTATCTGCTTACGGATTGGTTTCTTTCCAAAAAGGTGGCTCAGGTACAGATTCTTTGCAAAGCTCTGAAGGTTGGAGTCAATTTGCAGGGGGTTTCTTTGTGGGTGCAATGGGTGGGGCGGTTGTTGCCTTTTTCCTATTGGAAAACTTCAACTTAGTCGATTCGATTTTCCGAGGTTTTGTCAATAGCTAAGTTACATTTGAATTAGGGAATAAAATTAAATCCCTTAACCCAACTTAACGATTTTCTAACATCCAATAGGAGAATTTGATATGACTGGAGATTACGCAGCTTCTTTTTTACCTTGGATTTTAATTCCTGTGGTTTGCTGGTTAATGCCAATTGTGGCAATGGGTTTATTATTCATCCACATTGAAAGCGACGCCTAAAATTTCCGTTGAGTCGCTCAAAATCTCCACCCAACGGTGGGGATTTTTTGTTAATGTGAACAGGAATTCTATTGTTAATAAAATCTTGAAATTGATAATACGGATGAGTCGCTAAACCCCCTGTAGAGACGCGCCAAAAGCCTTACGGCATGGCTCCGCCAAGGCGCGTCTCTACACAATATGAATGCGTAGCAAAGATTTAAAGATTTCAGATCAGTTGATCTCAATTTATGTCCCAAGCTGATACTCCTAAACCTCCCGCCTCTCCTGCGAATGCTCCTCCAGCTAAACCCCCTGGTGATAAACCTCCTGCTCCAACATCTCCAGATTGGGGAACATTAGGCATTTTATTGATAGCATTATTTCTATTAATTCTTGTGGTGGGAAATGCAACGGGATTTGGAGAGAGTCAAAACCAACCTTTACCTCCTCCTAACCCAGATGAAACTGATTTTAATAATAAGGTATGGTAGGGTGCGTAAAGCAACGCTACACGCACCGAATCAACAAAATTTAACTCAACAAAACTTTCTTGACGTGTGGGAAGATAGCCACACCTTATGAGTTTAGAGAACAGCGATACATTCGATTTCTACTAATACATCTTTGGGAAGACGGGACACTTCCACAGTCGCCCTAGCTGGCGCTGTTTCGGGTTTAAAATATTGAGAATAGACTTCATTAACTTGGGTAAAATCGTTCATATCTTTTAAGAAGATTGTGGTTTTCACCACGTTTTCCCAAGTGGCTCCCGCTTCGGTTAATACCGCTTGTAAATTGGACATCACTTGTTCGGTTTGTTTGGCGACATCATCAAGATGAACAATTTGGTTAATGCGGGGGTCAATGGCAATTTGTCCCGATAAAAAGATCAT
>NZ_JBJUDF010000347.1:0-11973 GCF_046067725.1 Planktothrix sp. | reverse complement strand
GCTGTTAACCGTGAACCTCGCCGGGGAAACCGTAATGGAATTAAATCATGAGCCATCACAATTGAGCGACACCCAGAATATAACGGTGCTTCTGGAATAGGAGAAAAAATTAGATTTCCCTTGAATTGATGATAAATTTTAGGAAGTTTAAACTGTGTCCAAACTAACCGCCTCAGATGACCTTGAGTTCCTTGGTCGGGAGTCATATTATTAGGGATAGGAAAGCAAGCATAATTAGGCTTTTCTTGAGACACTAATAATTTAGGATTAAGAGGTTTTAAAGCAGGTAAAATCTGATTAGCATAAATAGAAATTCCTGTCGCTTCAGGAATTAAAAATGATAAATTAATCAACAGAGAGTTAGACATTAATAAAAGTTAAAATTTATTCAAATAAAACCTTTACTTTAATTTTACCAGTCTTTGAAAATATAGCCAAATACCTTTTAACTTACTCAAGGATACTTCAGGATCTCTAATTAGGGAAAATAAGGAAGCAAAAGTAATTCTGAATAATCGATAAAATAAGACTTTTTGGTCGCTGTATTTTTCTAAGGTTAATAAATAACTATAAATACTTTGCTGAATTTTCAAAGCTGGATATTGACCTGTAATGGATGAGGTTTGATGAATCACCTGAATTTCATGAGTTAATGCAATCAGATGTCCTTGTTGATGATAACGTTGACAAAAATCAAAGTCTTCATAATATAAAAAATAATCCTCATCAAATTGAGGAGAATGGTTAAATTTTTTAAGATTAATCAATAAACTACATCCAGAAACCCAATCAGTCAATACATAAGATTCCGTTTGTAATTCTTGTGAAAGACTCTTTAATTCAGCTATTTTTCCAGTTTTTCTAATAAACTCTCCCCCAGCAAATTCAAGTTCACCATTAGCAGTATAAACAACAGTTCCTAACAGAGAAATATGGGGATTTTTTTCAAAAAAATCAGTTGCTTTGACGAGTGAATTTTTAGGTAAAATCACATCGGGGTTAATTAACCAAACCAAAGCTTGAGGATCATGTTGATAAACCCAATTTAACCCAATATTGCAAGCTCGACCAAACCCGATATTTTTTGGTGAATCTAATATTAAAATATTAGAAGATTGCAATTTATAAATAGATTGATCATCAAGAGAATTATTAATAATAATAATTGCATCATGAATACTAGGTAGAAACGCGCCATCGCGCGCCTCTACGATAGAATCAATTAATCGTTGGATCAGTTCAGTTGAGTAATAATTAACCGTTATCCAGTAAATCACGCTAATTCAATTTGGCTATCATCTCCAATCATAAACCTTAACGCTTTCGGTCGTTGAGGTGCAGTTGTTAAAGTTGCACGACGACCAATTACCGTATCCACAATTCGTTGATGAATACCAATAATTTTGGCTTCACTTAATAAGACACTATGTTCGATTTCAGCATCAATTAACGTGACTTGATTGGCAATACTACTATAGGGGCCAATAAAGCAGTTTTCTAAATAGCAATTTTCGCCAATAATCACTGGCCCCCGTACATTACAATTGACTAACTTTGTGCCTTTACCAATTTTAACCCGTCCTAAAATTTGGCTCTTTTCATCTACTTCTCCTTCAACATTATAGGTCATACAGGAATCCAAAATAATTTGGTTAGCCGTCAGTAAATCATCTTTTTTTCCCGTATCTAACCACCATCCTTCTAGGTGACAAGCTTCAACCTTTTTCTGATTATGAATCAGTTGTTGAATAGCATCTGTAATTTCTAATTCTCCCCGTGCAGAAGGTCGGATTTGATCGATCGCTTTATGAATAGTTTTATCAAAGAAATAAACCCCAACTAAAGCCAAATTAGAAGGAGGAACTTTGGGTTTTTCTACTAACTGTAACACTCGACCTTGATCATCAACCACTGCAACCCCAAAAGCAGTAGGATTCGCCACAGTTCTCAATAAAATCAAACCATCTAGTTGTTGTTGTTTAAAGTGTTCAACAAAGGAATTGAGTTGGCTTTCAATTAAGTTATCTCCTAAATACATAATAAAAGGAGAATCCCCTAAAAAGGGTTGAGCAACTCTAACCGCATGAGCTAATCCGGCAGGTTCTTCTTGCAAAATATAGGTAATTTTTGCTCCAAAAAGCTCACCATTTCCCGTCAAACTTTTAACTTCTTCTCCCGTTTCAGGACTAATAATAATGCCAATTTCTGTAATTCCAGCCGCAACAATTCCTTCAATTCCATACCATAAAATCGGTTTATTAGCGACGGGAACTAACTGTTTTGCACCCGTATACGTCAAAGGACGTAACCGAGTTCCTTTACCACCAGACAAAATCAGTGCTTTCATAATTAAGAATTAACAGTTGACGGTTAACGGTTAAAATTTATCAGTTTAAAATTGCCAAAAACAACCTGTACAAAATGTACTATATTGCCTGTTTAACTTTTAACTCTTGTAACATTCTACGCAATCCCTGACGCCATTGCGGAGCATGAGTTCCAAGAAGATTCGCTAATTTTTTGCCACTTAAAACCGAATAAGCAGGACGACGCGCAGGGGTTGGATATTCGGGTGTTGTAATTGGGATGACCCGTTTAATTTTTAGGGGAAAACCTAATAATTCGGCTTCCTCAAAAATAGCGATTGCAAAATCATACCAACTGGTAACACCACTATTCGTACAATGATAAATTCCGTAGGTTTCAGAATTTAAACGCGGTATTAACTCAACAATTGATTTGGCTAAATCTCCTGTCCAAGTTGGACTTCCCACTTGGTCACAAACAACGCGAATTTCTTCTCGTTCTTTCCCTAACCGTAACATCGTTTTTACAAAATTTCCGGTTCCACCTACACCATAAACCCAAGCAGTTCTAAGAATTGCAAACTGAGCTTGAGTATCTTGAATGGCAATTTCCCCAGCTAATTTTGATTGACCATAAACACCGATGGGGTGAGTCAAATCTGTTTCAATATAAGGATGGCTTTGGGTTCCATCAAAGACATAATCCGTAGAAATGTGAATGAATGTTGCATCTAATTGTTGACAACATTTGGCTAAAACTCCAGGTGCAATTCCATTAATAGCCATTGCTAATTCGGGTTCGCTTTCTGCTTTATCAACGGCGGTATAAGCAGCGGCATTAATCACCCATTCGGGTTTAATTTCCTCAATTAACCGTTCAATTTCTTGAGATTGGGATAAATCCAAGGTATCTCGTCCGACAGCTACAAATGATCCCAGAGAACCCAAAAAAGGCTGCAATTCTTGACCTAATTGACCATCTTTTCCGATCAGTAAAATTCGCTTCATGAGAATAAATCCGCCGTTTTTAAAAGTTGACCTTCTTGATCTTTGGCTGATAAAATTGGTGTGATTCCATTTAAAGGCCACTCAATTCCGACATCAGGATCATTCCACAGTAAAGAACGTTCGTATTGAGGTGCATAATAATCTGTCGTTTTATACAACACATCAGCCATATCTGAAGTTACTAAAAAGCCATGAGCAAATCCAGGGGGAACCCAAAATTGTCGCTTATTTTCGGAACTGAGAATACAACCCACCCACTGTCCAAAAGTGGGAGAACTTTTTCTCATATCTACGGCGACATCAAAAATTTCACCCGCAACAACCCGTAATAATTTACCTTGTGTTTGTTGAATTTGATAATGTAAACCTCGTAAAACACCTTGAGCAGAACGAGAGTGATTATCTTGTACAAACTCCGAGATAATTCCTGTTTTTTCAGTAAAAACTTTTTGATTAAAGCTTTCAAAGAAAAAGCCTCGTTCATCCCCAAAGACTTTGGGTTCAATGATCAAAACATCGGGAATTGAAGTTGGAGTAATATTCATGTTTAGGTTTTTGCCATCATCACCGACTCAATATTTTACCAAATTTTGGCTTTTTGATGAAAACAAAATTAACACCCATCTTTAGGTCAAGAGAAAGTTAGTCTTGTTTAAGCATAATCTTGACTTCTTGCTTGAGGGGGATAAACTCCTGATCATCAGAATTATAGACCCAAGCTTTAATCGTTGTGTTTCCCGATGTTAAAGAAAAACTAGGGAACATTTCTTTAACGGGGATTTGAACTTGCCATCGCGAATAATCATAACGAGGATTATTGAAAACTTGAGCAATATCTGGACTCTTTAAACCTACATTAGCATGAGCAAAAAAGGATTGTTGGTTTCCCAGGGAAAAAAAGACAAGTTGCGGTTGTTTTTGTTGCTGAGGAAAAATTGCCCACCCTTTTAATGTAATAGAATCTTTCGGTTTCAGTTTTAAAGGTTGATCACTGGATAAAGGAAAATCAATATAACCATAAACTTCTTCTGATTCTGTTGTAAAATAAACTGGATTAGCCCAATTTCTTAAATCAATAATTTGTAGTTTTTTGACTCCTTCTTGAATCCACCAAGTTGTTTTACTTAATCTTAATAAACAGCGTTCAGGATTAGATTTAAAAAAATTAGAATCGTTGAAATAGTTAATGAGTTCTAAGCAAGTTTCTCCTCGCTGTTTATTCATTAAATCTGTTTGCGCTTGGGCGATCGCTATTTCTGATTTTACCCCAATTAAGCAGACTAAAATCCCTGAAATAAAACTATAAATAAGTTTAGGATGGTAGGTATGCTTTAACAACGAAGATTTATTTAAAACAATAAACCAAAGTTGAATAACTGCAATTATTAATAATAAAGAATGGGTTGTATATCGAGAAGTATCAATAGCATAATTGCTTCCATAATCATAACGCCCCAATGTAATTAAGATAGAACATAAAATAGAAAATATTCCAATCGAAAACCAAGGAGAACAGGATTTAATCAAATCTTCTTGACTTTTTCGACTAATAAAACAGTAATATCCTAACCCAATAAAATTTAATACAATAATTAATCCGATCCAACGGCTGAAATAATAGGAACTGGTCAAAGGTGCAGCGATCAAATTCAAAAAGAAATAAACCGCCGTTAACAAACGTTCTAAAGGTTCAAGATTAATCGTTTTAGGATCTTGAGTATATCCGATAGAGTAAACTAAACTTGAAATTAGAAATAAAATGAACCATAAAATTAAATATTTTTTTCTTGAATTGGATTTTGTTGTTCCCATCCAAACAGAAGGAATTAAAGCCAACCAACTCATTAAACCTTGTGCAGACGAAAAACTAGCAATTAAACAAGGAATTGCAGCTATTAATAGTTTAGTTTTGGGTTTCACTTCCTCTTGTGTAAAAATCCAACAACTTAAAATTACACAGAAATTAATTAAAAATAAAGCAATTTGAAACCCCCAAAGCCAGTTCTCAGATTGAGCTAAGGAAAAGAATATTAAAGCGGTTAATAAATTAGTAAAATAAAAGAAATAGTTTTGATTTTTTGAAGTTTTAGCGGAAATTCTATATAACAGTATAAACGTTAGTATTGCTAATCCTAAACTGAATAAAAGCTCTAGTTTAATATTCCAATTAGAAATAAATCCTAAACCAATAAAAATTAAACGAGGAAATAAAATTCGATGGTTATTATGAAGTTCAAATAAATCTTTAAAAGCTAAGGTTCCTGTGGCTGTCTTTTCAAATAAAGCAGGTAAAACCCACTGATCATAAAACGGAACATTCACCCCAAAACGAATAATAAATCCTGTCACCCCCAGAATCGGAATTAAATACAGCAGCCATAAAATAACAGCCGAAAAAGGAACAAAATCAGGAGATTTTTTAGCCATTTGTTCTATAAAATCCGAAGAAAAATCATGCTATAGAATCCCACCTCTGTAAAATTATTAGGAATTAGCCGCGAGTTAAGGGTTGATCATTAATTTTATTGGTAATAACTGATAACTGATTATGGGGGGTTTTCCCACACCTACGGGTCACTAAAAAGCTGATTATTTCAAGTTAGTAATCCGATTCATACTACCCGTAAAGCGATTTAAGAAGATATCTAAGACACTACGTTTACCGACATTAATTTTTGTATTAACAGCCATCCCTGACTGTAAACCAATCTTAATATCTTTCTGCTCATCTAAGGTAAAGTTTTGCTGATCCAATTTGACTGTTCCTTTAAAACTAAAATATTGACGACCTTTTTCAGGATCAGGTGGAATTGCATCTTGACTCAGCCATTTTAACTGCCCTGGAACCATGCCGTATTGATCATTAGGAAAAGCATCAATCGAAACTTCCACCGGAATACAATCTTCATCACTAATGCCAATTTCTTGTCGAGCTTCAGGAGAACTAGGACAAATACAATCTTTTTCAGCTTTACACTCAATCACTTCTCCAGCAACTGTTTTTCCATCATAAGGCTGTAAGAATTTTCGCTTAACTCGCAACGCATTTAAAACTAAAGCCAAATCAGTATTTTTAATATAAATTGTGGCTTCAACTCCTTCATCATCGGATAAAATTTGCATCAGTTTTTCAGTCTGTTGAGCTTCATAAAACGCTTCTTTACAGCGTTTCATTCTGGCATCACCCGATTTTAACACTTGCTCATTCACATAATTGCAAATCTCATCCTTATTCATATCCAGTTCAGCATCCTTTTTCGCTAAGGGCTGTAAGTCATAAACAACCCCAGCGACCGGGGAACGTAATACTTGAGTATCGCGCTGTTCCTCAACTTTTTCGAGTTGAGAAGTAACCTCATTTAACCGTTTTTCATTATCCAGTTTATAGCGACTCAGTTGAGAATCAATACTAGCAATTTGTTTTTTGTTTTCTTCAACCCGGAAATATAATTCTTTAGCCCAAGCATCTTTTGTATTTTGCAATTCTTTTTGGGTGCGAGCGATGGACGCTAAAATTTTCTGTTTTTCATCTTCTAATCGTTTAATTTCTGCTTGTTGTTTTTCGACTTCACTTTTACGGGCATTAATTTCACTTTGACGAGTCGTGATTTGATCTTGTTGGCGTAAAAATTCATTTTGGCTTCTTAAAACCTCTTGTTCCTGACGCTTTTTATTTAAGTCAGACATCGCTCCTTCTTCAACTAAGGGAGAAATTTGACCTAAAATTGATTCGTTTAAATCCAAGGATTCTTGAGATTTGTCCAGTTGATCTTTTGCTAACTCTAATTGTTCCTGAGAATAGCGAATTTGATTGGTCGCATATTGAACTTGTTCTTGAGTTGCTCGAATCGAATTATCCGTTTGTTGTAATTGTTTTTCAAATTCAATAATCCGTCCTTCAATAGCCGAAATCCGCGATTGATATTCAGCCCGGTAATTCGCAACTAAACCAGACTGAGAAGAACTATAGTTCAGCAATCGACCTTGACTATTATAAAGTTCATCAATTAAACCGGTTAAAACTAAATTTTCCTGTAACCGAGCATCCCGATCTTTAACCATATTTTCCCACTCAGAGGGTAAATTTCCGTTTTCTTTTCCCCGAATAATATTGTTATAGAATTGGTTTTCTTGTTTGAGGGTCTCTTGTAATTTGGCTAAAGATTTAAGATCTGCACTGGGGCTTGTCGGACTAAAACTCAGAAGCGGTTGGTTTTTTTGAACGCGATCGCCATTTTCAACGTGCAGCCTCACAACGGCTCCAGTTGTTGGGGCTTGAATTTCACTCGCACCTGCTTTATACCCCAGTTCCCCGACAGCCGGGACAGTTTGTTCAATTCGAGAAAAGTAAGCCCAAACAACGGCTGAAGTCGTCATTAACAGAATCATCCAGAGAAACAGATGAGACCACATCGCAGGTTTCTCAAGGATAACGGGTTGATCAACAAGTGATACGGATTTCATAAACAGTTTTTTTAGTAATCAGTAGGTAGAACAGGCATCTTGCCTGTTAAAAAGATCAGTCATCAGTCAACTAATGACTCTATTAATGGGCTTCTTGTTGCTGATATAAACAGTAATAACGTCCTTTCAGGGCAATTAACTCATCATGATTTCCTTGTTCAACAACTGACCCTTGATCCATCATAATAATTGCATCTGCATTTTTGACGGCACTGAGACGGTGAGTAATGAAAAATACAGTGCGATCATGAAATGCGTCCATTAAGTTATTAATCACAGAACGCTCTGATTGATAATCTAAGGCACTGGTTGCTTCATCCAAAATTAACAGTTTCGGATTTTGTAAGACCGTCCGAGCAATAGCAACCCGTTGGCGTTGTCCTCCCGATAAACCCGTTCCTCGTTCTCCCACTGGGGTATTGTAGCCATTGGGGAGACTCATAATAAAATCGTGCGCTGCTGCGATTTTAGCTGCCCGAATAATTTCGTCGGTACTGGCTTCAGGGTTACTCAAAGAAATATTATCCTGTACCGTTCCGTTAAACAGAAGGGTATCTTGTAGCACAACCCCTAATTGACGCCGAACCGAATACAGTTCCACTTTATTAATATCGTAACCATCAATCAGAATTCGCCCTGCTAAGGGAGAATATAAACGTTGTAATAATTTCATCAAGGTACTTTTACCGGAGCCACTCAACCCCACAATGGCCACAAAAGAACCAGATGGGAAGTCTAAAGAAACATTGGTCAATTGTAGTGGCCCGGTGGGATTAAACCGGAAAGATACCTCTTCAAAGGTCACAGATCCTTCAATTTCTGGTAAAGGAATATTATTGCGATCGGTTTCATCGGCTTCAGGATAGGTATCGATAATATCCCGCAACCGCTCCACAGAAATTGATACCTCTTGAATTTGTTGATAAACACTGATAAACCGTAATAATGAACCTGTAACGTTTCCAGAGATAATCCGAAACGCAATTAATCCCCCAATGGTTAACTGTTCTTGAATCACCAGATAAGCCCCTACCCACAACAAAGCAATTCCAGCAATTTTATTCAGGAAGTCGCTCATAGTTCCGGCCGCCGTTTGGGTTAGCGTTGTTTGTAAACTCGCACTCATATAACGAGCATACATTCCCTGCCAACGCCACCGGGCTGTTAATTCAATGGTTTGGGATTTAATCGTTTGAATCCCTCCAATCACCTCCACAATATAAGCCATTGCGGTTCCCATCAAACCTGCCCGTTTGCGAATTAACCGCATAATAATTGGGGAAAAGATGAAGATAATTCCAGCAAACAAGGGTAATGGAGCTAGAGCCACCAACGTCAAAACCGGGCTGAGAGCAAACATAACGGCCACATAAACCACCGAGAACACCGCATCCAAGACAACCGTTAAGGCGGTTCCGGTCAGGAAGTTACGGATATTTCCCAATTCGTTAAAACGGCTCATCAAATCCCCCACTTGTCGGGTATCAAAATACCCCAAGGGTAGCCGCAACATATGGTCAATAATTTCAGCCGTCAGCTTAATATCAACTCGGTTGGAACTATCCACAAACAGATAGGTTCGCAACGCCGTCAGTAAACCTTCAAATAAAGCCACCCCTAACAGCAAAAGACCGAGAATATTTAAAGCATCCAGGTTGCGTTGTCCGATCACCGCATCGATGATCACCATACTCACCAAAGGGTTGACCAAGCCAAATAGTTGAATAAAGAACGAAGACAACAACACCTCAATAAAGGTGGCACGATGCTCCATCAAGGCAGGTAAAAACCACCAAAAACTAAACTGTTCTTTGCTCTCAACTCGTGGAGCTTGTAACAGCAGTACCTGTCCTTCTTCACCCCAGATTTCAGTAAACTGCCCTGGACGCATTCGGGCGAGTCCCTTTTCCGGGGTTGCTAACACCAGTTCCCGTTCTGTAATGCTATAGAGAATCGCAAAGCTATCTCTCCACACCACCATCGCCGGAGCTTTAAGTCGGCTAACGGCACGGGCAGGGACTTGGACTAACTGAGCATTGATGCCCAACATTTGAGCCACAGCCCCGCAAGCCTGCAAGCTAATATTGCCCACCGTTGCTAACTGATTATCTAAAACTCGACGCACTATATCTTTTTTAAAGTTGATGCCGAAGAATTTAGCCAGCATATTAAAGCAAGCTAAAGGCGCTTCAATCTTGCCTCGACCCCTGACCACTGGAAACCGCGCAGCAGATTTTGGTAGGTTAGTTTCTGGAATCGGGGGAACATCTGGCGCAGGAGTAACGCTTGATAAGTCTATTTTGCGCGTTCCTATGCCGTCATCCTGAGCCGCCACATTGACATCAGCACTTTCAGGCGGAGATTCTTCTTCATAAACGGGTTCTCGTAAACCAATTAATCGAACGCCCTGTGGCCCTTCAGCTTTATAAGATGGATCAGTTTCTTCTAATACAACTCGATT
This sequence comes from Planktothrix sp., assembly GCF_046067725.1. NCBI lineage: Bacteria > Bacillati > Cyanobacteriota > Cyanophyceae > Oscillatoriales > Microcoleaceae > Planktothrix > Planktothrix sp. Next base: position 1,734 of record NZ_JBJUDF010000347.1, on the reverse strand, counting down.
TCCTGGGGTAATCGTTCCCAAGGTTCCACTACTAACTAACCAAATTCGATTGGGATCGAGTAAATTTTTCAGTTCTTTGACTTTATTATTGCCATTGAGCAAGTTGAGCACGACCGCATCTTGCCAAAGATCCTGGGCTAAAGCCTTGATATTATTAACTGGAATCGCCTGTTGTTGAAAATATTGACTTAAGAGCTCGAAGATTTCACTCTTGGAAGCGTGATCTCGGAAGGCTTCCCCAAAGCTTTGTTCTTTGGTGACTAATTGCAGAAAATCCGTGGCTGATAGGATGATACAAATGGTATCCGTTGACGCGATCGCCGTTTCACAGGGAACTCCTCGAATTAATCCACCCCAACCGATGATTTCTCTAGCACCCAACAAACCTAAACTGACATGGCGTTGAGCCCTGGGATCAAATCCCAGGAGTCGAGCCTGTCCTTGATAAATAATGGTGATTTGAGTCGGTAATTTGTCCCGTTCAAAAATCGGTTGTCCGGTGCGGTAGCCCAAGAGTTGGCATTTGGGCAACAAGCTTTGAAGAGCCTTCTCTGAGAGGCGATCAAAGGGGCTGGTTTCAGCCAGAAAGGTTTGGATTTGGGACTGAGAAACGGCAGATGTTGTCATGACACTGAAGACACTGAAGTGCGAAGAGGTTGTAGCGAGCTCACTTGAGCAATTTGCTCTCGTAGCCAATTTTCAAACATTTCGTCAACCATCCGACGACGCATAGATTCGTCTAATTGAGCCGGAAGGAATTTTTCTAACCGAATAATCACGAACCATTCTGCTAGGGGACGAGGCGCCCACAGTTGACCAGGTTGGCTCACGGATAACAGTTTACTAATCGCGGGGTGCGGTTGAGACACCGGAACAGGCCCTAATAACCCTCCGCTTCGAGATTCTGGCCCTTCTGAATGATCACGGGCTACTTCAGCAAAGGAATTCTCTCCTTCCGCAATGCGAAAATAGAGTTCTTGAGCCAACCCTGGATTTTTTGTCCGAATTAAAGAATATACAACTTGATCTAAATTACTTTTACGACTTAGAAAATAATTTTCGACGCGACCACTCCATGTTTCTTGTTTAAATTTTTCCACTTTCACAGGACGTTCTGCCATTTCCACGAGTTGTTCGGGGGTCAAATCATAAGCAGCCAACCAAGCCGCTTTCGCTTCTGGGGAAGTCAGTTGGTGTTGTGAATCAAATCTTTCGATGGCGACTGCTCGTTCTTCCATCGTACAAGTGATCTTAGCGATCTCTTGATCCAAAATCACTTCTCGTAGAAATAATGGCATTAACTGATAACGTTTGAGCAGCGATGGTAGCTCCTCTGCTGTGATAATGGTTTCTCCGACTTTGAACGCTCCTGTCATTGAACTCTCCAACCGACTTTCACTACCCCTTTCAAATTTACCCTGAGTCGTCCTAGAGTGACGACTTGATGGAATTTATTTGTCCAAATAATAGCAGACCCTTTACCCCTTACCTCAATTGATCATCTCTAAATTACCTCAACTTCTGACAAACTGCTAAAAAAAATCGGGTCTGGCTCTCCTCTGAACTTACCCCATTTTCAAACACCTGCCAGCATCTCAACTTTTGAATTTCCAGTGTTCTCAACCGATACTTTTTTGCTAACATTTGCTAACAAACATATAAGTTAAGATGTTCTCTCAACCAAGGCGTATCAACCAATGCACGAAGGAAGATCCCTCGCGCACCATTTAGATC
>NZ_JBJUDF010000346.1:0-3476 GCF_046067725.1 Planktothrix sp. | reverse complement strand
GAAGAATTTCCCCAGAAAAAGGGTTAGAAGATGCAGTTTATGCTTCATTAACAACGGGAATTCCTTTAAAAATTATGGGTATTATTCAAGATGAACTTTATTGGCAACAAATTATTCAAAATTATTCTGAAGCACCAATTCAATATTTAGGGTTTTTATCAACAAATCAACTTCAAGAACACCTACGTCAATGTCGAGGGTTACTGATGACCCATCGCTGGATGGAAGCGTTTGGAAATGTGGCGATCGAAGCGTTAGCTTGTGGGGTTCCTGTGATTTCCTATCGTCGAGGAGGGCCAACGGAAATTATTCGAGAAGGGATAACAGGTTGGTTAGTAGAACCGGATAATATCAATGAGTTAGTTCGTGCGATTCAAAAGTTAGATCAAATTGATCGTTCTGTTTGTCGTCAACAGGCGGAAACAGAATATTCTTTAGCAGCTTTGGGCGATCGCATTGAACAATGGTTTGCTCAAGTTCTCTCGTTATAAGTCTTTTAAGGCTTTTTAAAACTACAAAAACACAGAAATTATGGCTGATTTTAAAGGATTAAAACCGGGCGATAAATTACGAGTAATTTCCCCCAGTGGCGCGTTAAAAGAGTGGGAACGCTTTAATAAAGGCGTTGAAATTTGGCGATCGCAGGGTTATGAAATTGAATTCACATCGGGTTTTGATCTGAATTGGGGCTATTTAGCAGGAACCGATGAAAACCGACGACAACAACTATTAGAAGCGTTAAAAGATGAAAGTTGTCGGGGGATTTTATGCGCCAGAGGGGGATTTGGATCAACACGATTATTAGAAGGATGGAATTTAGATGAAATTGAAATTGATTCTACTGTTCCTAAATTTTTAATCGGATTTTCGGATATCACGGGATTATTATGGGCTTTTTCTAATCATTCACAAATTATTGGAATACATGGCCCTGTTTTAACAACCTTAGCTAGTGAACCGGATTGGTCAATTCAACGTTTATTTCGAGGAGTAGAAACGGGGTATTTTGAAACATTACAAGGAGAAAGTTGGCAGAAAGGTTGCGTTTCTGGGCGATTATTTCCGGCTAATTTAACCGTTGCAACCCATCTATTAAGAACGTCTTATCAACCGGATTTAACGGATACGATTCTGGCGTTTGAAGATGTTAATGAAGAACCTTATCGTTTAGATCGAATGTTAACTTATTGGCGCATGGTGGGTGCGTTTCAAGGAGTGCGAGGAATAGCATTAGGACGATTTAGTCGGTGTGAAGTCGAGGGAAATTCTAATCGCTTTTCTGTAGAAGAAGTTTTACGAAATCGCTTAGAAGATTTAGGAATTCCGATTGTTTCTAATTTGCCCTTTGGTCATGATGGCCCTAATGCAATTTTACCAGTGGGTCAGCAAGTTCATTTGGATGGAGACCAAGGAATTTTAAGTTTTAATTAACATCAAAATCCTCCCCTCTCCTGACTGGAAAGGGGGTGGGAAAAGCTAAATCTATTATTGACAAAACTCGAATTGAGCGATTTCTTTTGGTAATGCTGGAGCGTGGGGAACTTTAACGCCTTTGGGGGCTAAAATTCCAATCCCATAAACACACCCATCCTTCGCGCTACAAGTCGCCATATTCAGATTAAGTTCATAATCTTTGAATTCGGGGGGTTTAAAGGTCATCACCGATAAGGTATCTTTCTCGGACTGTAAAACTTTCCCGTCGAGGGTTTTCACACTTAAATTAACATCGGTACAATTTTCATCACAATAGCCAACAAATAAATATTCAATAGAGGGATCAAGCCGCATGGTTAAAGGGGCGTTGGCTTTCGGTGGCCCCTTACGGACAACGGGCCAAAAAGCCAATTCATAACCGTCTCTTCCCGCCTCCTTAATGACTTCTTTGAGTTTACAAACCACAGTTTTCTCATCTGCGGTGAGTTCTTTCGCAACCGCAGTTCCCAGGAACACTGTACCTAACAGCAGCGCAAATCCAAGCCCGATTAAATGTTTGCTATTCATCGATAATTTTTGGGGAAGGGATGGTATGTGGCAAAACTAGAAATATCAGGAGGATATCATATTTTTGAACCGTTGATGATAGCATTATGGGCTTTGAGTTCATCAATCGTAAATAAGCTTTGAAACTCTAGCCCTTCTGCTTCGTAAAGTTCTCTACCTCCCTGTTGTCGATCTACTAAGGCAATAATATGATTCACCTGATAACCCGCATCCTGTAAGCGTTTAACCGCTTTCATCGCTGACTGTCCCGTTGTCACCACATCTTCTAAGACCACCACCGCCGCACCCGCAGGTAAGCTTGGCCCCTCAATATACGCTTGGGTTCCATGTCCTTTGGCTTCCTTACGAACAATTAAGGCAAAAACCGGCTGATTTTCATAAGCTGAAACCACACTCACGGCTGATACAATCGGGTCAGCGCCGAGGGTTAATCCAGCAACAGCTTGAGTTTGTTGAGGTAACAGAGCTAATAATAAACGACCAATAGCTAAAGAACCTTGAGGGTGAAGAGTGACTGGTTTACAATTAATATAATAGGAACTTTGTTGACCCGAAGACAGTACAAAATCTCCTTCTTTATAGGCTAACTGACACAATAAATCCAGTAGCCAATGTCGCAAACTTGTTAAATCCGTTGTGGCGACCGACTCATTTAAAGTAACGTGCTGTTGTTGTTGATCCATTGATCCTAGAAAAAGATTAAGTTCATAATTTTATAATAGCATAAAATCGCATAATTTTATAAAAATTTATGATTTTTGATCAAGATGAAGAGTTGCCGTTGAGAAAGAATTAGTTTAGGATAGATCGAAACTGGCGTGGATTAATTTGGAATATGAAACGGACAGAAAAAAGCACCCCGAATTGGCAATGGTCATCTCAAATTTCAGTTGTGCTGACGACGACCGGGTTACTGGTTCCTGCCACTGTCTTTATCAGTCTGTTTCCTATCTTAAGCACTGCACAAACGATTATTCCCGCCCAGGATGGAACGGGAACCCGCGTTAATTTCCAAGGCAATCAGTTTAATATTAATGGCGGTCGTTTATCGGTCAATGGGGAAAATTTATTTCATAGTTTTGAGAAATTAGGACTATCTAAAGGCCAAATTCTGAATTTTATTTCTAATCCCACCCTACAAAATATCTTAGGGCGAGTGACGGGGGGAGAACCATCTTTTATTAATGGGTTAATTCAGGTTACAGGAGGAAATTCTAATTTATTTTTAATTAACCCTGCTGGAATTGTATTTGGAGAAAATGCCAGTTTAAATATTCCGGCATCTTTTACCGCAACCACCGCCAGCAGTATTGGGTTTGGGAATCAAAATTGGTTTCAAGCGTTGGGAGAAAATCAATGGCAAACTTTAGTCGGAACACCCAGTGATTTTGTCTTTAATACTGAAAATCCTGGGAGTTTAGTGAATTTAGGAAACCTCAGCGTTTCCCCTGGAGAAAATATTAACTTATTAGCAG
>NZ_JBJUDF010000345.1:0-2815 GCF_046067725.1 Planktothrix sp. | reverse complement strand
TTTACTTGATCCTCCAGTCGATGGTATTTTTGGCCCGAAATCAACGGCTGCATTACATCAATTTCAAAAGTTGATGGAGTGTGGTGAAGCGGGTTATCTAGGTGCGATTACTGCCAAAAAGTTAATCGAAACAAAACGTGAACAAATTCCCGTTACCACCCCAATATTGAAAACCCTTAAAAGTACAGTTTTTAAGGTTAAACCGATTGCTTCTTCTCAACTCAATGACTCAGAAAAATTTGCGATTCCCGGTGAGAAAGAATTTGCTGTTTTAGCTTATGACCCGATTCGCGGACATTTACGAGTCGCGTTACGAAATGAATCCTTTGGGGGATATTCGGTTTTATATATTTGGGCAGAACACGCCCAAATTTATGAAAATGGAAAACTGGTTTATCCTAAACCCATTCCATCCAGTTATCGTCTCAATGTTCCCTATAAATCTCAATTAGATAACTGGTTTAATCCAACTGGATCATGCAATGTGACTTCTTTGGCGATGTGTTTGGAATATTTCAAAGCTCGCCGTAAAACCAGTTCGGGTCAATTAGAAGATGAACTGTATGAATATGCAATTAATAAGGGCTACAGTCGTCATAATCCTTATGATTTAGCCCGAATTGTTCGAGATTATGGTTGCCAGGATTATTTTACTGAAAATGCCACCATCAATGATGTCAAAGATTGGATTGCTGCTGGAAATCCGGCTGTGATTCACGGGTATTTTACTTCCTTTGGTCATATCATCGTGGTCGTGGGTTATGACGAATATGGATTTATTGTTCATGACCCCTATGGGGAATGGTTCTCCTCTGGTTATCGCACCGATTTGAGTGGATCTTATTTACATTATTCCTATCGCTTGATCACGCGAGTTTGTATCCCTGATGGTAGTTTTTGGGTGCATTTTATTTCTAAGTAGCTATTAGGAATACCCCAAAATATTAAATTTAGGGCGAGTTTTCATCGCCCTAAATTTGGTTTACATTTTCATGCTTAAATCAAGCCAAGTTGAACGGGTAATGGGGGCACTGCTTGAAATATAATCAACTCCAGTTTCTGCAACGGAACGAATAGTTTCTAAGGTGATATTTCCCGATGCTTCTATTTTAATTCGAGAATTATTCTGACGAATCAGATTAACAGCTTCAGCCATTAATTCTAATGACATATTATCTAACATAATAATATCCGCTTGATATTCTAAAGCAATTTTTACTTGTTCTAATGTTTCTGTTTCGACTTCAATGCTTAGAGGATAAGGCATGGTTTCTCGAATTTTTGCGATCGCTTCTCCAATCCCTCCGGCTGCTGCAATATGATTATCTTTAATCATCACCGCATCATCTAATCCCATACGATGATTTTTTGCACCTCCGACTTGAATCGCATATTTTTCTAATATTCTTAATCCGGGTGTTGTTTTGCGAGTATCCACTAATTGACAAGGTAAATCTGCGATCGCTTCTACATATTTTCGGGTCGCCGTTGCAATTCCACTTAATCGCATCGCTAAATTTAACGCAACTCTTTCACCCATTAATAACGCTTCTAAACTTCCCTTTAAAACGGCAATTTTTGTCCCTTTTTCACAATAGTCTCCATCCTGAACTAAACTCATAAATTCTATCTGATCATCTAACAGTTGAAACACTCTGGCTGCGATAGATAACCCAGCAATCACACCATTCTCTTTAATTATCCAATTCGCAGATGTTGTCTGCTTTTCGGTTAATAATCCAGCAGTCGTGCGATCGCCTCTTCCAATATCTTCTAATAACCATTGTTGCAAAAGCGGATCTAAAATAATTCTAGGGGGTAATATCGCTTTCATATTGATTGACTCTATTTGTGTTCTCAAAATATCCTATAGTCAAAGAAACCCAGTTTCAGCAAAGGTCAAATACAAAAGCCTGCTTCCGATTTACCACTAGAAGCAGGCTTTTGTTAGATATTAACCTGGCACCGAGCTATTTTTCCAGGCGGCTACCCGCCAAGTATCTTCGCCGTATCAGCGTTTCACAGCCGAGTTCGAGATGGATCGGAGTGGTTCCACTGAGCCATAGGCACCAGGAAAGCTTTATAAACTTTTCCTGATTGTTGAGGATTAAACTGCTTTGCGTTTCGCTTGTTTTCCTCTCACAATTTACTAATCTACTTCCTTTTTTTATAAATGTCAACCCCTTTGGCAATTTTTTTTTCGCTCCTGGGCTTCAGCACTTTTCCTCTTCTATCATCCGCAAACAAATCTCGTGATACCACTGATGGAGAACTTGGGGAAAATGAGGACGATGAAGATCCCCTCGCCAAAGAATTAAAGCATCTTCTCCGGTATCTGGGTAATAACCTTTACGACGTCCGGCTTCTTTAAAACCAAATTTCTGATATAAATTAATCGCTCGTTGATTAGAAGCTTTAACTTCTAGGGTCGCTCGTTCGAGTTTTCGTTTCCAAGCCGATACTAACAATTGAAATAATAACCCCTGACCTAACCCTTGTCCTTGATAGTCTGGATCAATGGCTAAAATTGTAATATGAGCTTCTTCTAAAATTGCCCATAAACACCCAATTCCTATGATTTCATTACCCGAACTTCTTGGATTTTTTAATTCTATTTTAGGTAATTTTAATTCTTCTAAGATCGGTTGTGAATTTGCGGTTTCATTAACTTGTTTCCAAATGATTAAATCACTATTAGGACTATCAATTTCTCGTTGATATCCGTCTATTGTCCAAAGTCCTCCTAAACAGCGTTGATCAAGTTCGACAACAGCAGAAAGTTGATCATCGGTTAAAACTTGTAATTCTAAATATT
>NZ_JBJUDF010000344.1:0-3216 GCF_046067725.1 Planktothrix sp. | reverse complement strand
GGAAAAGTTTGATATAATCTCAGGAATTGTTAGAGATCGGAAAAATTATGATCTGGCTTTAAAACAAAAAGTTCAATTTCATATCTTTGCTCTGTGGAGTGCAACAAGCGCTTGGCAAGATACAGATGAAATGGTTAATGCGATTCCAGGGATTTTACCTGCAAATCAATCTATTATTGTTCCAGTTCCTTATGTTTTTATTGAGAATAACCCCATTGCTATTCAAGCTCAGAATCAATTCAATAGAGATAATGGCTTTTCCTTAGAAGGAACAATGCTCAGGCATCAAGATATTGCTTATTTTCAAGGCAGAAGTAATCATCTGTTGAAAGTGAAGAATTTTGAGAAATCTGTGTTTACTGTGGTGGGATTTTCTAAAGGGACGGGTAAATATTCAGGAAGTTTAGGTAAAATATTAATTGAAGGTGATGTTAACTCTGTTAAAGTTACTGCTAAAGTTGGAACTGGATTTACTGATGCTGAAAGGTTGGAAGTTTGGAATAATCAAACTCGGTTCTTAAATCGTCTAGTAGAAGTGATTTATTTGGGTGTGACTTCTAAATATTCTCTAAGGCATCCCGTGTTTTCAAGGTTTGTTTGAGAGACGCTACCGCTTAACTGTGGTAGTTGTTTAATTAATTGCCATGAATAAAACTGCTACTGCTATTAATATTTGGTCAGGCTCTAAGCAAATGAAGGGACTTGGTGCCGCTTTGACTAATCCTACTGAGTTAAGTTTTAAGAAAGGGAACATCAAGAATCATTATCCCATTAACTTCAGAGGAGTTCAGTTTATAGATGCTGAGGCAGCTTATCAACAGTTTAAAACCGGAAATCTTGAAGAAGATAAGAAATTAATGACTCAAGTTATTGTTGTCAAATTAATTAAATATCCTCGGCTCTTTGAAAAGATTCGAGACAACGGCGGTGTGGCTTGGCTGGAAAAATGCGCTCATCTCGTAGTCCATAATCAACGTTGGGAAGGGGTGGGACATCAAAGCAATTTTATTTGTTGCTTAATCGATGCTTATCTCTTGATTGCCAAAACCATAGTTATTAATCGAGATCATTAACTAAAAACTTCGCTATTAAGTGGTAGTTAGCTACAATTCATGCTATTCCCTAGCTACCACTTTAAGCTGTTGGTTTTATTTCCAATAGAATTTCACAATGATTAGAATTCCACCTAAATTCGGTTCTAAACTTCCCCCTGCTGAACCTGATCAATCCAAAGGTAGCATTTTTGATAGACTGAATGCCAAGCTTAAATGGGAACGAGAAAATATTCAACCCCACTTAAAAGATTTATTTCCTCTCTATAATCATGACTGCATTATCTTCCTACCCGACAATGGAAATTGTTACTATGTTGGGAAAGGATATGGCAATTATCTAACTGGCAGGGATGATGATTATAACAGAATTGGAGAAATCTTAGCCCAGATTTAGACTTTCAAATAAATTAAGCGGTAATTAGGTGTAACGGAAAATTCCTAGCTACCGCTTTTAAATTTTAGTTGTTTTTTGGAGTAATCATCATGTACATTAATTCTACCATCACTTTTGCCGGAATTCAAGGTAAAGTTTTATCAGTTTCTCCTCATGGAAATTACTTAACAGTTGAACTGAGTAAACGCATTGTAATCGTGGGCACGATTAATAATAAATTCCAGTGGGAAGAGAACCCTGAACAACAATCTGGTTTTGTTTCCTTCATCACTTATATTGGATTTAATCAACCTGAATTCTCGGCACTCTCAGAGCAAATTCAATTCTATGGTGGTCATATTGACAATTTCCGAGATTCTAAACGTAACAAACATTTTCTCCTTGAGTTTAAAGTCAGAAAACTCTCGCCTGAATCACTTGTCCAGTTGCTTAACGAACTTCATTGACAGATAACAAAATCAATAGCGTTATTTTCTTGAGTAACGTTATTGATTATAGCTACCGCTAAAGATTGTTGATTAATTATCAAGTAAAGAAGATGCCCAATTGTTTTCAACTGATTTCACGTTCAACTAATCAACCTGAACCATTTGTAGAAATAAATCGAAAGATTTGTCAACATTTAGGAGAAGTTCAACAAAATGATGAATGGTGCAGAGATTGGTATCCTTACATTGGTTTCTTATTGGCTTCAGGACAAAAAATTGCTTCTGATGAATTAAAGGAAAAAGTCGCTAAGATTGATCAGTCGCTGGTTCCAGTTGTTGAGTTTCTTGCAGACAATTATAATTCAGTTTCTTGGTATGAACGATAGATAGCAAATAACAAAATCAATAGCGTTATTCCCTTGAGTAGCGTTATTGATGAATTTTAGTAACATTTCTTGATTGAGGAAATTGAAACATGAACAGCATAAGAGACAAAGTAATTGAATGCCTCAGTTCTAAAGGATGGGACAGGGAAGATGAAGAATGGAAAACTGATAAAATCATTCCTTATGTTCGTTTCTCTAATCCCATAATGCCACAAAATAATAAAGATTTCCGGTATTGCGTGGCGGTTACAGTTTGGGGTAAAAGTGTAACTACGGATATTCTTGAATACTCTTCCAGTTGTGGTGATCTTAATACAATTCGGCAAATTATTAGGGTTACTTTTGCTGATTTTATTGAGAGAAGCGATGAATTGATTGAATCTGCACATCAGTATTTGTATAAGCATTTCATTCCCTAAACTCAATAAAATACCATAATAAACCAGCAGCAGCATCAGTTGTTGGTTTATTTTTTTATACCTACTAATAAATCATGAAATGTCAAACCAATAACTATATTTTATTGAGTAGCGTTATTGATAACTTGCTATTGAAGCTAACGCTTAATAATGTTGTAGTTTTTAGGAAAAAAGCAATGAACAGTATAAGAGATAAAGTGATTGAATGTCTCAGTAAAGAATGGGAGCAAGAAAACGACACTTGGGAATCACCAGAAGGAAAACTGATTCCTTATATTCGATTTTTTAAGTTTATAATGCCTGATAATGATGATTTTAACAGATACAATATTGCATTTACGATATGGTCGAAAAACGTTTCAGTTGAGATTATCGAAAGTTGTGGTGAATGTGGCCCTGAAATAGATTCTGATGAAAGATGGGCAATGATTCGCATCTTCAGAATCGCCAAAGTTCCCCATGCAGAATTTCTTGAAAGAAGCGATGAATTGATTCAATTAGCTTATCGGAAACTGTACGAAAACTTTAATCCTT
>NZ_JBJUDF010000343.1:0-10915 GCF_046067725.1 Planktothrix sp. | reverse complement strand
CCAATTCTTCCTGATAAATAGCGATTAACCGAGCTAAACTTTCGGCAATTTGATCCCAACTTTCATCACTGACAATTTTATCGGTAATCCCTTGAAACAAATCTCCCTGTTTACTTTTCTTGACAAATTCTTGAAGCCGTTCACCTGATTTTTCTAAAGCCGCTTGTTGACACTCCCACCCCTACGCTACGCTAAGGAGTGGGATTCTCGTATCTAGCCCAGTCAAATAGAGACAGGTAATTTCACTATAATTCTCATCTCTGAGATTAACCAAATGGGCATCAAATCCTCCGGCTTGTAAGTCGGGTATCAAAACTTGCTTACTAATTAAGGAACGATTTCTATATAAAGAAGTCCAGTTTTTACCTTCTGTATCATAGAGTCCGGTGGCGGGGGCTTCAATCATTCCCAGGGTTAGCGGTGTTTTACTAACCATAGTTTAAGCATTTTTGTGAGATAATAATGAGTTTAATAGATAAAATATTCCTTAACTTTTGCCACACTTCTCACACTTTGGAGTAGGAAGAGAAGTTGGTTAATCTCTACTCTATAAAACTCAGAAGACAGGTGAAAAATCTAAAAAATATATAATATAGGAAATATCTGAAAATCAACAAAATTTCCAATTCCCTTAATCATTCTCCTGCCCAGATAGGTTCGCTCTAACTTGATCCTGATTTCGGATTCCTGATTCCCTGTTTCCTGTTTTACAATTTAATTAATGTTACAGCTATTTTTCCTCGAAAACACGCCTCTACATCCGTTCCTTCTTCATAGATGCGATCGCAATAGTTTCCGTGATAATAAAAATGATCTCCCTCCTGCCTATAATTAATCGGTAAAGGTTGGGTTCCGAGTTTACAATAAACAATTTCGGGGTCAGGGTCTTCTGGTTGCAAATAGGGAAAATTTACATTCCAAAATGTACCCGGTTGCGGCGGATGTTTCATTAATTCTTCTAAGACTAAATTAGCCCAACGGGTTGTGGTTTTCCAGTTCACGGGTTTTCCACCTTTTCGATATTGGGATAATGCGATCGCCGGAATTCCGTGAATTGCCGCTTCCCGAACCGCCGCTACCGTCCCCGAAATATAAACATCAACCCCCATATTTCCCCCTGGATTAATTCCTGAAATCACCCAACTTAAATCCGGGCAAAGATGAGACACCGCTAACCGAATACAATCAGCCGGAGTTCCTCCAATTGCATATTCAATTTCAGAGCGTTTTTCAACATAAATTCCTTGGTGGGTGGTCACTTGATGACCACATTGAGAATATTCTTTATTGGGAGCGATCAAAAGTTTATCCCCGGAAATTGCCTTTCCTAACGCTCGAATTCCGGGTGCATCAATGCCATCATCATTGGTTAATACTATGTTCATTTTGGGAAACAGGGAATAGGGAATTACGAATTACGACGAATGGGCAATGGGCAATAGGCAATAGGCAATAGAAAAAGTGTACTGTTTTAATCTAATACTCTATTTAATTAAGTTAAAATACTACCTCCCATCATTTTAAGATAACGACGATTTAATTCTTCTCGCATTAATGGCCAACTGTGTAAGGTTCCATCTTTTTCTAAAACTTTTTGTGCGGCTTCCCTCGCTAATTGTAGCACTTCTTGATCCTCCACTAAACTGGCTAAGGCAAAATCCGGTAAACCTGATTGACGAGTGCCTAAAACTTGTCCGGGCCCCCGCAATTGTAAATCCATTTCTGCAATCAAAAACCCATCCTGAGATTGTTCTAAAACTTGTAACCGTTGTCGGGCGTCCGGTGTTGAACCTCCTAACATTAATAAACAATAGGATTTATCTTTGCCTCGACCCACTCTCCCCCTTAATTGATGAATTTGGGATAATCCAAATCGTTCGGCATTTTCAATTAACATCACCGTTGTATTGGGAACATCAACCCCCACTTCTACTACCGTTGTTGAAACTAAAATTTGGGTTTCCTTGTCTCGAAATTGAGTAATCGCTTCATCCTTTTCCGCACTACTCATGCGACCATGTAACAATCCGATTTTAAACTCAGGAAAAATTTTAGACTGTAATTTATGATGCTCTTCGACCGCAGATTTGACATCTAACTTTTCTGATTCTTCAATTAAGGGTAAGACTACATACACTTGTCTACCCTTAGCAACTTCCCGCCGAATTAAATCATAAGCTTCCTGTCGTTGTTTTCCCGTTAATATTGTGGTTTGAATCGGTTGACGACCGGGGGGAAGTTCATCAATTTGGCTGACATCTAAATCTCCATGTAACGTTAACGCTAAAGTTCGGGGAATCGGGGTCGCGGTCATGGTTAAAACATGGGGTGATTCTCCTTTTTGTTGTAATCTCGCCCGTTGTTGCACGCCAAATCGATGTTGTTCATCTATAACGACTAATCCCAAGCGATGAAAATTAACTTTATCTTGAATTAAGGCATGAGTTCCCACTAAAACGGGTAATTCTCCTGTTTCTAAATGGGAATGAATTTGACGGCGTTTGACTGCTTTTGTGGAACCGGTTAATAATTCAACCGGAAGGTGCATTAAATTAAACCACTCGACTAATTTTCGATAATGTTGTTCAGCTAAAACTTCTGTCGGTGCCATTAATGCCGCTTGATATCCGGCTTGAATTGCTGCTAACATAGCAACCACCGCTACAACGGTTTTACCCGCTCCCACATCTCCTTGAACTAATCGATTCATCGGTTCAGAAGATTGCAAATCCTTGAGAATTTCCTGAATCACTCGCTGTTGAGCATTCGTTAATTTAAACGGTAAAATTTGATAAAATTCCTCGATTAATTTTCCGGTTGGTGCTAAGATTGCACTGGTTTCATTTTGTTTCTGCTGTTGTCTCCGGGTTAATAACCCTAACTGTAAATAGAAAAATTCATCAAATACTAACCGTCGTCTGGCGGCGGATAACCAATCTCGGTCAGGGGGAAAATGAATATTCTCAATCGCCGCACTTAAGCCGATTAATTGATATTGATTTAATAACCCTTGGGGTAAAGCATCTTGTAATTGTTTCGCTGCGGGTAACACTTCAATTACGGATTTTCTCAGAACATCCGCCCCAATTCCTTCTGATAGCGGATACACAGGTAAAAGCCGCCCAATTTTCATGGATTCAATTTGACCCCCCGCATGATCTAATACTTCTAATTCTGGATTATCTAAGGTTAAACCATATTGATTTCGTTTGACTAAACCGGATGCTGCAATCACCGCCCCTGGTGGATAATTGGCTTTTTGTTGATGTTGCCAACCTTTACTACTATATCGAGTTCCAGCATAAAACCGACTAATTTTAAGTTGTCCGGTATGATCGCTTAAGACTAATTCTAATATCGTTAATTTTTTATTGCGCGGACTACTAAAACAATTACATCGTTTCACCTGAGCAATTAAGGTGACTGTTTCCCCCGGTTCCAGTTCCTTGATTTTGACTTGCTTTGCATAGTCAATATGATCCCTCGGATAATAATAAAGTAAATCAAATACGGTTAGAATTCCTAATTTTGCCAAGCGATCGCGATTTCGGGGGCCGATAATTTTTTCTAAGGATTGTTCTAAGGATAAATTGACAACTTTCGTTTTTTCCGTAATTGCAGTTGTTTTCGGAACCGATTTTTGATTAGGCTTGTCATATTGTTCCGTTGATCGAATTTCCGCTACCTTATTCCGACATTCAAACAGCCTCTGTAAGTGCAGCAAAAATCGTCTGGTATCTGCAATTAAATGTTGTCGGTTTTCTAAGTCTAATTCGGGATAGCGTAAAAATTCTTCCGCCAAATCTTGACACCGTTGTTGAGTCTCTGGCGGCGCGTTCTCAAAGAGTTCCTTTAAACTCACATAAAAAAATTCGTGGAACTGATATTGACTTCCCTGCAAATTCGTAAAACCCCGTTCTGCTTCAACGGCTAACGCTTTACTCAATCTCCACCAGTCCGGTTGATAAGATTTCATCTTAATTTCAATTCCTAGCTACCCTATTTTTGAGACTGACCCCAGCTTATTATAATCTATAGTATTGTCAGGTTAACAAACCTTTCTTTTCTTTGATCTTGTGTTGATTAAACGGCTTAACTCACTATTCTTTCTAACAGTAACTCCAGGCAATTATAGAGGGGGTTGACAATAATAAATCGATTTTGCTAGAATTTTAGCAAATGCAGCTTTAACACTTTTAGCTTTAAAGTTGATTATTTAAACAATTTATTAAAGTAATCTCCTATCCATCGATATTATAGACGTTTCTCTGTTTTCCACTCTCCTCAGATTTCAGGGAAATCAAGACAAAATTTTGATAAGGTTGACACGAATTGATCGCCCGTGTTAAAATTTTGGAAAGTGCTACTGGGGCTGCTTCGCCCATGCCCTTGACTTTTTAATCAATAAAACTCAATAAAGCTTGATTTATCGGCATTACAGCCTTTTTTAATCCTCATACCAACTCGCTCGCCAAGCTGATTCTGCTTGAACAACCGCCTTCTCGCGTAACTTTTTTTGATAGTCCCGACGAATACTACTCAACTGTCCTGATAAATGCCGCAGTTGATGACGCCGCGCCATCACCGTTGCATCCGCAAATTCAATTTCCCCCAAGCGCAGATGAATCGCCGTTAACCGCGTGACCATTGAAGTTTGGGAATCTTCATCATCTTCTGTCTCAATCATAATTTGAAGCAAATTCGGAGGCCCTGCCACCGCTTCACTAGACGCTTCCGCCTTAGATGCCACTTCCAACACCGCTTCCGGTAATTTTTTCGGCAATAATCCAAACCGTTGTAACAACAGATTGGCATCCTTGGATAAGCGATTCAACAGTTGAATCATGCCAGTTTCAATCTGGTCTTGCCAAGCCAATAAACGTTCAGGCGTTAACGGTTGAGGACTAGGAGAAACCGCTAAAGGAGTTTCTAATTCCCCCTGTATTTCTTCATCGTCCTGGGAACAGTGCTCCTCCTCTTCCTCGGTTTCTAAATTGCCAACTTCAAAAGCAACTGGGGTTTGTAGAGATTGACACAGTGCCAGTTGTATTTGTTGAGCGAGATGTCTAAGTCCCTGTTGTAACTTTTGTCGTTCTGAAACCGATAATTGTAAAAACGCTTCAGGATAAGTTTGAGTACACAGGTGATAACTCGCCAAAATTAACTGTTGACGAACCCCTTGGCTTAGAGTCATCACATACACTTCATAAGCTTGATGAAACTCCTGAGCCAATTTGGCGATCGCTTCTTCTAACGTTGCGATATCCTGCTCAATTCGATTGATTGATCCGGCCATAAACGAATTACGAATTACGAATTACGAATGAATGAACTCCGATCTTCTATTGAAATCCTATCAGATCGGAGTCTTCATTACTCATTGACTTGAGGAGAAACTTTAGGCTTTGCCCATTTGTTCTGCCACTTCATCCGCAAAATTCTTCTCTTCTTTCTCCAATCCTTCACCCAGAACAAAACGAGCAAAGCGACGAATTTTAATATTTTCTCCTAACAAAGCAATGCTTTGTTTGACCAACTCAGCGACCGTAATATTTTGATCACGGATGTAAGGTTGATCTAATAAAGCCATTTCTTGAAGGCGTTTGTCAATCCGACCTTGAACAATTTTTTCTTTAATATTGTCGGGTTTATTCCCTAAATCATCCCGCTTCATTTCAATTTCTTTTTCTTTAGCGACAATTGATTCAGGAATATCCGCCACGCCAATATACTCCACATTAGGACAAGCCGCAATTTGCATGGCAATATTTTGTACTAATGTTTTAAATTCTTCCCGACGTGCTACAAAGTCGGTTTCACAGTTGACTTCAACCATGACGCCAACCCGTCCGCCCGTGTGAATATAACTTCCCACTAAGCCTTCAGTGGCACTGCGAGAATTTTTTTTATCCGCAGAACTAATCCCTTTTTGACGTAACCATTCGATGGATTTAGTCATATCTCCATCATTTTCTGCCAGGGCTTTTTTACAGTCCATCATTCCTGCGCCTGTTTTATCGCGCAGTTCCTTAACCAGTTTTGCTGAGATTTCCGCCATCTTTTCCTAGTGTGATTTCGTTAAGATTTGCCGATCGCCATGACCCATCTGTCAAAAAAATTATAACAAATGAATCTAATTTTCGACTGTATCAAGGATGATTGAAGTTCAGGAGTCAGTTCTTGATTATTTCCTTAAGATTTAATCTTTAAGCAGACTCCTGAGAACTGTTTTACTCTTCCGAATCGCTATCGGAATCTAAATCATCGAGATCCTCGATTTCTTCATCATCTTCATACTCGTCTTCATAAACCTCGTCATCGTATTCAGCCATACCCCCATCCAACTGACCATGACGTCCTTCATAAATTGCATCGGCTAATTTACCGACAATCAATTTAATTGAACGAATGGCATCATCATTAGCAGGAATATGAATATCGGCTAAATCAGGATCACAATTGGTATCTAATAAAGACACAATGGGAATATCTAATTTCCGACATTCCATCACGGCGTTATATTCCCGACGTTGGTCAACTAAAATCACCACATCAGGAACGCGACGCATCGCTTTAATTCCACCTAAATATTTGCGTAATTTTGTCAGTTCTCGACGTAAAACAGACGCTTCTTTTTTAGGAAGATAATCGAAATACCCACTAGATTCTCGGTCTTCTAAAGTTTTTAGACGTTCAACGCGGGTTTTAATCGTCGCCCAGTTGGTGAGCATTCCTCCCAACCAACGTTGATTTACATAATATCCGCCACAACGCGCCGCTTCTTGAGCAATAATTCCGGCGGCTTGGCGTTTGGTTCCCACGAATAAAAACTTTTTCCCTTGTTCAGAGGAACTTCTGACATAATCATAAGCTTCCTCCATTAGTTCTGCGGTTTGAACTAAATCAATAATATGAACCCCGTTACGCTCCGTGTAGATGTAAGGAGACATTTTCGGGTTCCAACGGCGAGTCTGATGTCCAAAGTGAACTCCAGACTCCAGCATTTCTGCCAAACTAATAACAGCCATTCGTCATAACTCCTAATTCGGGTTAATCCTCCATTCAGGCGTATTCGCTAGGGATACAGACCCTAGAAACACCCGAATCCCTGAATGTGTGATTTTTAGACAACCTTTCTATAATAGCACGTTTTGAACCGTTAGGGTGGGAATGGACAAAAAATTAAATGGGTGGGTAGCCTTAAACCTCAGAATCTCCCGATTGATCCTCAAAAAACCAATCTTCATCCAATGCTTGTTCTAAGGAAATAGAAGCATTTTGGGGTAATGGAAATAACTTTGAAACTGATTTTACGGCGACAGGATAGGCTTTCGCATACATTGTTTCGAGTTCAGATTTTAAGCTAGGACTATCTTCTAAACGATGTTGAATCTGAGCTCGAAAATTGACAATTTCAGCAGCCCAATGATTACCAGAACGGTCTTTTTCCACTTCCCAATAGGATAACTTTAGCAGATGTTCTAATAAACGGGTTAAAAGACTTAACATCGCCCGTTTATCACTTTTTCCCAGACTTTCTAACTCTTCAATTAAATTATCCCAATCAATCTCATTAAAATTTCGTTCTCGTAAGTTATTAACGGTTGTTTTAATCCATTGTTGATAGTCTGAAATCGTCATTTTAATTTCCTATTGTGGGCGACGATGCAGAATAATTTCCCTAATTATATCATTCACAGAAAGACCTGTCAAAAGGTGTTGCTAACCCATACATAGGGTAATTACTGCTATTTCGGGTGATCAAGGATGAATTTGTTTGAGAATAATCCGCAAGCGATCGTAATCATCTTTTAATAAAATACTCAGGGTGCGTCCAGCTTCAATTAACCAAGCTCGATCTAATTTTCTCAGGTGATAAATTTCTCGAACAGCCGCCGCTACCAAAGAATCTACCGGAGCATGACTGACATCTAATAAGGTTCTTAAAAAATCTAATTCCTGACTAAAATTAACAATTTCATCCGGTTGACATTCATACACCGCTTGATGAATTTGCGGCGGACGAGGCGGAATATATTGATAGATTTTACCAGGTTGCGATCGCTCTGGGTTCATGCTCTCAAACCCGACAATAGCCACCCGAAATTCGGTTTTTAACATGGCAAAAATTTGGGGTTGCTGTTCGCGCAATTCTTCTAAGGTTAATCCTAGCGCCCTGGCTCGATGCACGGAATCAATCGGGCTAGTTGTGGCATGATAAACCACTCCATAAACCTGATTTCCTGACTCTTCATCTTTTGATTTGACCCAACTTCCGAAAGCAGGCATAACCGGAAAACTCAAGTCCTCCGGTTCTAAACATTGAGCTAAATATTCTGTTGTCGCCGTTTCTATCACTTCAGCGATATGTTGCTGAGAACGTTGAGAGGTTGAAAAGGTAGGAAAGGGGAGACGCATAGGGAGTGGGGGAGCAGGGGGAGCAGGGGGGGAAGGGGAGCAGGGGGAGAAGAGGGGCGAGGGGAGAAATTTCTGTTCCCTGTTCCCTATTGCCCATTCGTAATTCGTAATTCGTAATTCGTAATTCCCTATTCCCTTTCTTAACTCGGTAATTTATTTTGCACTCTTCACTTATTTTTTGCCTTTTCGTCCAGCAGTGGTATCAATTGCTTCTAATTCGGAGAGTTTAAAGGTGACGAGTTTGTCCCAGTTTCCTCCTTCAAATAGAACGGCGACTTTACCGTCGCTGACTCGTTGAACGAGACCTTGGAAACCATAGTAGATATCGACGGGGTTTGTGACTCGCACGGCGGAACCTGGCAAAATCATAGTCTTTCAACAGTTGGATGAACTGAATTTTAGTTTATCGTAACATTGGACGCTTAACACCAACCTAGAAGCGTTCTCCTAGACCAAAATGAATTCGACTATCCCCATTGTTATTAATCCCATAATCAACCCGCACTGGCCCCAAGGGAGTTTGTAAGCGCACACCTGCACCATAACCAAAACCTGAACCGGGTTTATCTCGAACTCCCCCTGGCGAACCAGGAACTGTTCCTTGGGAATTTAAGTCCGTCGCCGCATCCACAAAAAGTGCTCCGCCAATAAAATTGGAGAAAATGGGGAAACGATACTCAATTGATCCTTGCACAAAACTACGGGTGGAAGCGATCGCTCCTTCTTCCCAACCGCGCACGGAAGCGGTTCCTCCTAATGGAAAAGCTTCATAAGGAGGTAAATTTCCGATGACAGTTCCAGCTTGCAAATTAAAGGCAAAAGATTGAGGGCCTTTAGGAATAAATCTGGTGAAGAAATTAACGGGAACATAAAATGTATATCCCGCCCGCAAACGATTCATTAAAATACTTCCTGAACCGATGGGAATCGATTGTTCTGTTCCAAATCGCAATAAATACCCGGATGTTGGCTGTTGTTTATTATTACGACGATCTCGAACTAATCCAAATTGAAGGGTAAATAAATCGTCTTCTCCACTGCCACTATAACTCAGTTGATTGCCAAATTCATCGGTCGGAGTAATGTCTCCATCGGCGTCTGTTAGTTGCACCCGTTGATATTGAAATCCTAAAGATGCTATCCAATTTGGATCTGCAAAAACATTTTCTGCAAAGGGTCGAGTAAAACTAATCCCACCTCCAGTTCTAATCACACGGGGACGATCACCATTTTCTAAGCGAACTTCTCGTTCTCCATCTTCAAAAACCACAGAAATTGTCCGTCTTCTAAAGGCATTAAGGGTATAAGATGTTCGATAAGGATCTCCAGCAATCCAAGGATCTGTAAAGCTAACATCAACTTGAAAAATTCGGTTTCCTGCTTCTAATTCAACGCCTAAGCGTTGGTTATTTCCCCCTAAGTTCAGTTCTTGATAACTTAAGGTTCCAAATAATCCAGCCGCCGAACTAATTCCTCCTCCAAAGGCTAATGATCCCGTAGTTTTTTCAATTACATTTACAATCACCGTCGCTTCACGAGGATTATCTCGTCCGGGTTCTAATTGTAATCGCACATCCTCAAAAATTCCTAATCCAAAAACCCTGGCTAAATCTCGTTGTGCGGTTTGTTGATTAAAGACATCCCCAGGTTTTAATTCAATTTCACGGGTAATAATAAAATCTCTGGTTGTTCCTTCAATGGGTTTTCCTTCTTCGTCGGTTGCTTCTCCATCACTATTGAGAAAACGAACTTGAATATTTTCGATTATCCCTTCTGCAACTTCTAAGGTAACAATACCTTCTCGTGTCACTTCTGGTGCTGCAACAACCTGGGCTAAAACATAGCCATTATCTTGATACCATTGATTGATTTTTTTGATTCCAGCCTCAATTTGATTCAAGTTAATGGTTTGATTATATTGATCAGCGAAACTTTCATTCACAATTTCTTCGGGTAAAACCGTATTTCCTTCAATCACAACTTGTTTTAAAGGAGGGTTTTCTTCCACTTCAAAGGTGACTCGCACGCCGAGGGGAGTATCTTCGGGAACTGCTTTAACATTTCGGAATAACCCGGTTGCAAAAATTGCGTTAATATCTTTTTGCAATTGAGAACGGGTTGTTGTTCGTCCGGGTTGGGTAGAAATAACACTATAAACTTTATCAATTAATGTTGTATTTTCGGTTCCACTGACTGCTATTTCTGCGACTAATACTTCGGGTTCAGCTTGTGCGGGCGTGGTTGGAATAGGAATAGCGGGAGGAAGTTCAGGTTGTGGCGGTAGTGGAGGTGGAACTTCAGGATTTGAGGGTAAGGTTTCAGGTGTTATTTGAGCAATATTTGAAGTAATTACTATCGGAAATTGTGCTATTTTTCCTAACTCTTTACTTAAACTCGGTTCAACTAAGTTAGTTTCCGGTAAAGTCTTTAAAGCGATCGCATTTTCATCAATAGCTGGAAACGTAAAATTACCGATTTTTTCCGTAACAGATTTATT
>NZ_JBJUDF010000342.1:0-4905 GCF_046067725.1 Planktothrix sp. | reverse complement strand
GTCACAGATTTAATAGCTTGGGGTGTTAACTCCTGTAAAACTTGAGAGAGCCGATTTCTCAAACTGTCCAGGTTTTCAAAGAGTTCCCATTTCAATTTCTTTTTAATCTGTTTCCATAATCTTTCTATTGGGTTAACTTGTGGACTATAGGGGGGTTGGAATAACAGGATGACATTCTCTGGAATTTCTAGTGTCAACCCTGTATGTAATCGACCATTATCTAATTGAATGATATGTAGTTCCTCTGGATATTTTTCGGCAAACCATTTTAAATACTGTTGAAAACAAACCCCATCTACATGAGAAAATTCAGCAAAAAAGCTTTCTCCCGTTTGCGGTTCTACCAAACCGTATAACCACAAGTAATCAAAGCACCATTGTTCTATTCCTATTGGCTGTACTCCCTTTGCTGTTAGCTTTCTCGCCCATAATGTTATTAATCCTAATCTCGATTCATCTTCACACCAATACCGGAGTTTATTATAGTTTTTGACTTTTTCTTTCTCCTGGGTTAGCCTCTGTTCTATCTGGGTTTTCAGTTTTTTTTAAACTCTTCTACCGCCCCAGGCTCTTGCTTGATATGAACTGGACGTGGTACTTTCAATTTGGCTTTTAATTTGTAATGCACCAGATGATGGACTCGGCTATAGCTCATCTCTATTCCTTCTACTGCTTTTAACCACATCTGTACTTCTTTATAGGACGAAAATCCTTCCTCTTCTTGTAATTCTTTTTTTAACTTTTCTTCCACTTCGGCTGGGATTTTACTTGTTCTTCCTGTACTTTTCCCTTCTGTTAATAACCCTTTTAATCCTTCTTTCCTATATTGACTTAACCACCTTGATACTGTTGTTCTATGTTTTCCTGTTAAGTTGGCGATCGCTCCTACACTTTCTACCTGAATAGTCTTCAGCCAATATAATGTCTGTATTCTTTCTTTCCACTCCCTATTCTCTGACTTTTTCAATTCTTCTAATAATTCTTCGGCTGATTCCACAATGTTGAGCTTGATTATTCCTGTCATTACTACTCTCCTCCTCTGAGCCATTATTTTTGGGCTTCGCGATCGCCTTCCCCACTCACCAAAGCTGTTCCTTTGTTGTTGTTTTCTTCCTGAAGGCTGTTTTTTTGCTGGCGATCGCTCCCCATAATTGTAGCATACTTTTCAGGATTTCATATAACAATCTCATCTTAGAAACTAAGGGATGGGATGAATTAAGGGAAGTTAAAAAAGCAGCAGCCCAACGTTGGTGTAATGCCATTAATGCCGATGGGAAACAGGGTTATTGGCAGTATGTGATGACTGGGTTAATTAAAGTGAAAGAAGGAATTGATCAGGCATGGGAGAGGGTGCATACTTGAACCATTAATCAGTTTGATTGACCACTCAAATTTGTTGAATCAGAAGATATCTAGCTAATTTGTTATGAATGGTTTAAACCTTTGTAAATCAAATAAAGAATTAATGACCCATGTTAAACAGAATTACAATTACGTCCTTTCAATATCCTACTGAATACCCAGCACTATTTTACCCCGAAAAAGTGATTTATATTCTTAATGGGACACCGCCTCAACCTTCTCTTGTCTTAGCGACTTTGCCAGCGAAACCTAGTCCGCCCCAAAAACCCGAACCTCCTGTTTTTAATGAACAACCGCCTAAACGTATTAACTATACTTTTTTAGGGTTTGCAACTTTAGCGATATTAATTTTTAGTAGTAGTGTTGCCAGTGCTAACTTCGTAATATCCATTCTACCCAATTGATATCGCTGCTTACCCAATTATTTGCATAGGCAGCATCTACGAACTGATTGAGACTAGACAAGCCTTTTCCCTCTTTAAATGCTGGTAAAAAAGTGGCGATCGCTGTTAATTTTTTCACTAATGACAATTCAGATTGACTATTCATAAATGGTATTAGAAAGAATTACCGATTACTATAGCGTGTTTGGGGGTTTGGGGGTGAAGTGAGCAGTCGAACAGAAACTTAGGCTAAGGAATTAATGGAAAACGTTACTCACGTTTGGGTTTACAATCTGGATGGTGTTGAAATCATCTCAATTAAGATATGGCAGTTACAGGGAAGCTGGAATTAACCCTTAAAATTACGGAATTTCCAACGGATGTTCAGACGGTTGAGAATAACTGGAAGCAATTTGCTGTGGACTGTGATGGCAGAATCTTCACAATAACAGTGAAGCCAAAAATGTTCAAAAAACTAGAGGAAGCGCAAGCGAATTATCCGATGTGGGTGGCAGCGATAGCTGGGAAGTTGGGAGAAGCTACTCCCGATGGCTTTGTCTTGGTCGAACCCGCAATTCAAGTGTTTGAGAAAAAACCGAAAGACCCCCAGGAAGCTGCACCTCAGTAGAAAGGTTTGAGTAGCAATGGTGCAGAAACTTACGGTAAGGCTAAAACTCAATTACAACAAGGGTTTTAGAAGTTGACTTTTCTTAACAAATCTCAATCCGTTTTATACCACTTCAACTAAGGTTTAACGAATCGCACGAAAGCCAAATCCTTAACGGCACTTTCTGCACATTTGCTACTCAAACCCCGTATATACAATTTCTATTTTATCTATCACAGTCAATCCATCGGGCAGTTTCATTGGTATATTAGAATTTGGATTAGTGGCTTTATCTAAATGCTTTTTCAGCTTTTCATTAGCATTATCGTCTGCCAAAAAAAGATAAACTGTATCCGTATCTTCTTTGTCGGAAGGAGTACCAATGTATAATTGGCAAGTCATTGTCAATTCACCAGGAATCTTTGAGCAGTATTCTTTGTTATCAAGACTGTTTTGAGGATACCAACGTGCTGCATCTTTTGTTGCACCTTCATGTGAATCTCCTACAATCCATAAATGTTTCTTGGGATTGTAAATGAGAAATTCTATTTTTAACTCTGTGTTTTTGTTCTGTTGAGCAGGTGAAAACTTTTGACCATCTACAGGTTGAATTATTTCAGCAATATTTGGAGGATTAAACCCTATTACAAGGGTAAGTGCAGCTAATATCAACACTACAACAAACCATCTTTTGTCTTTATAACCTAGCCCAATAAAAAAAGCAACTCCAAACCCTAATATAAGTAGCAATTCGACCAGAGGAGAAAATATAGGTAAAAATCTCTTGAGAAACTCCAAAACAGGAACTAAAACAAAATTTATCAAGAAGCAAGTAAAATCACTACAACTAGAATCTACTACTAAAAAAAACATTTTAGTAACCTCCTAAACTTTTCTAATTGATTTCTTCAAAATAACAATCACCTTGACAGCAACGAAGATAACAAGCAAATTTAAAGATTTATTGAAGTGACAGTTTTCATTCACATTCGACCATAAAGAAAAGTTTCAGTGTTTATTTCAAATGCCGAAGGACAATTTATAAAGGCAGCATCCACACATTCTCTGACGGTTTGAAATTCGTTTAATCTCTGTTTCATCCATGTCTTTAAAACAGCCCACCAGTTTTCAATCTTGTTCAAGTCGGGAGAATATGGCGGCAGATACCAAATTTCACATCCGGCTCCTTCAATGAGTTCTTTGATAGATTCCCCTTTATGAAAACTGGCGTTATCAATAATAATAATGTCTCCAGGTTCTAGCACAGGCAGCAAACAATTTTTTAACCAGGCTTCAAATAAATCTTTATTACATGACCCTTCAAAGGTTAAAGGAGCCAATAATTTCCCTTCTTTCAATGCTGATAGCCAGCTGACTCTTTCTCTTTTTTTACCCGACTTGAGAGCATAACATCTTTCCCCTATCGGGCTGTAGCCATACGGGTAATCCTCTCTATAGCGCTACGCGCTATGGTTAGGAAAAAGTATGATAAGATTCAGTAATAGCTCAATAAGGGAAAATAGTTATGCCTGCACCTTATAGTTACGATTTACGCTCCAAGGCTCTAGCAGCAGTGAAAAGAGGAGAAAAGAAAATACAGGTAAGTCGTTTTTTTAAAATAAGTCGCAACACATTAGATCTATGGCTAAAAAAAGAAAGAGAAACAGGAGACTATCAAGCCAGCCCACCAGTAGGAGTAGGAACTGAACCGAAAATTAAAGACCTAGAAAAATTTCGAGAATTTGCCAAAGAAAATAGTGACAAAACCCAAAAACAAATGGCGGAATTATGGGGGTGTGAAGCGACGCAACAGAATATTAGTTATGCTTGTCGAAAACTGGGTATAAGTCGAAAAAAAAACTTATGGGTATCGGGAAAGGGATGAAGAAAAAAGACGAGAATTTATGCAAAAACTAGAGCTAATAGAGAGGAGCAGAAAAGTTTATGTAGACGAAGCAGGATTTGATAATCGTGAGGATTACCCGTATGGCTACAGCCCGATAGGGGAAAGATGTTATGCTCTCAAGTCAGGTAAAAAAAGAGAAAGAGTTAGTTGGCTATCAGCATTGAAAGAAGGTAAATTATTAGCTCCTTTAACCTTTGAAGGGTCATGTAATAAAGATTTATTTGAAGCCGGGTTGAAGAATTGTTTACTACCTGTGCTAAAACCAGGAGACATTATTATTATTGATAATGCCAGCTTTCATAAAGGGGAATCTATCAAAGAACTCGTCGAAGGAGCCGGATGTGAAATTTGGTATCTGCCGCCATATTCTCCCGACTTGAACAAGATTGAAAACTGGTGGGCTGTATTAAAGACATGGATGAAACAGAGATTAAACGAATTTCCGACTGTAAGAGAATGCGTGGATGCTGCATTTAGAAATAGTCCTAACGTATGCGCGTAGCGCTATACAATTTCTTTTTCTTTCATCACTTTACCCAAAATCAAAAGGGCAAGCACTTTAGCACTCACCCCTTGTATTAATGACCCTCATCTTCACCTCCTAAGCAGCAAACAAATATTTCAGTTCGGGAATTTCACCCGCCCGT
>NZ_JBJUDF010000341.1:0-29117 GCF_046067725.1 Planktothrix sp. | reverse complement strand
AGAAACCACCCTGTTTGATTTACAAAGTAAATTAGCAAAAGAACAAGGGACAGCCCAGGAATACTATCAATTAGGGAGTATTTATAATGATAAAAAACTCTACTCCCAAGCGGTTACTGTTCTGCAAAAAGCCTTAAAAGTCGCGGAAAATGAAGAACCCCAAAACTTAGCGATGATTTATAATGCCTTGGGATATGCTCATCTAGCTAAAGAACAGTATGATATTGCGATTCGTCAATATAAAGAAGCCTTAAAATTAAATCCCAACTATCCCACTGCTTCTAATAATTTAGGTTATGCTTATGAAAAGAAAAAGCTCACCGCTCAAGCCTTAGAAGCCTACGAACAAACCTTAAGCATCGACCCCAATAATCAAACAGCTAAACGTCGGGCTGAATCTTTACGCAAACGGGTCGGTATCCCCACAGAAGTCGCTTAATTACTGATATGGCGATTTTTCCCCAACCTGCCTATCCTAAAACGGCTTTACTTTTGGTGAATCCCCATGCTCGCCAAGCGCAGAAGAATTTATCGCAAGCCGTTGATCAACTTCAGGCTTTGGGGTTTGATATTATTCAAGAATCTCCTCATCCCCAGGAATTGACTTCAATGCTTCAACGGTATCAACATCAAGTAGATTTTGTCATTGTTGGGGGTGGGGATGGAACTCTCAATGCGGCGGTGGATGGACTCGTAGAAATTGGTTTACCTTTAGCTATCTTACCCTTGGGAACGGCTAATGATTTAGCACGGACGTTAGGCATTCCTCCCTCCATAAGTGAAGCTTGTCAAATTATTGCCAGTGGCCATCAACAAAAGATTGATTTAGGTTGGGTGAATGGCAAACACTTCTTTAATGTGGCGAGTTTAGGCTTGAGTGTGAATATTACTCGTAAACTCACCAAACAATCCAAACAACGTTGGGGGGTGTTAGCTTATGTGTGGGCTGCCATTCAAGCTACATTCACGGCTCGACCGTTTCATGCTTTAATTCAAGTAGACAGTCAGATGCAACGGGTCAAAACCTTACAAATTGCCGTTGGCAATGGCAAATATTATGGGGGCGGGATGCCGATTGCCCACGATGCCACCATTGATGATCAACGTTTAGATTTGTACAGTTTAGAAATCAAACATTGGTGGCAAATTCCGTTTGTTTGGTTCACACTGAAAACCGGAAAACATCGAGAAGAATTAGGGGTTAGAGCCATCTGTGGTTCAGATATTGAGATTTATACCACGAAACCCTATCCGATTAATACCGACGGAGAAATTACAGCCTGGACTCCCGCCCATTTTCGGGTGATTCCCCAAGCTTTAACAGTGGTAGTTCCCCAGCCGAAGTAGAAGTTAATACTGGAATTGACAACAAAATTATCAAATCTTTACTATACACTCCGCAATTTGTCAAGATTTAATTCACTACATTAAGAGAGTTGTAACTGTTGTGACATCTTGTGTTTTTTTCCGTCCAATTACAGTAAACTTGGTTATTCTTGAAATTTAAAGAAAGTATTAAGTCTTCTCGCCTTGAACGGGAGGAACGACTTTCTTAATCACAAGAACACCGTTATTTTCTGTATAGAAACTGACAAAACTGCATCCATCGGAGGTTTTATGACTCCTACAATGCTTCGTCAACTTTGGTCACTGGTTGAAAAGACTCAAGCATCCACTCTGGTTACTCTTGATGATGCCAGTCTTGTCCAGTGTTTGCTCAAACAGTTCAATAAGGAAGCGGCCATTAATGGCAAAGAAGCTGATTTATTAACAGATTACATTTGCTCTCGCATTTCTCTGATTCGGGATATGGCAGAAGCACGGTTATCTGGAGAAGCTTCCGCTTAAACCTTATGGGTTTGATTGGTTTCGGTTCGAGGCTATTTAAGGTCATCCTATCCCAGGAGTTGACAGAAAACTGTGATGATCTTAATCCCTCTACCTGATTAAATTTGGCTCAAAAAATTGCATAGAAAATTCCCACATTAAGGTAAGCTTAAAGCGTTCGAGTGAACTCCGGGGGAGTCAATCACCTGAACACCTTTAGAGCTATAAACTTGCCTAATCCATACACGAGCAATATAAAACTATGCACAAATGCGGTTCTTTGCTAGTAGCAACCTTTCTGTTAGTTGCATCTCTAACAGCTTGTGAGTCATCCACTCCTACTAACACGAATACAGCTTCTCCAGGGGGAACCTCAGCACCTGCGGCTGGGGGAACAAGTCAAAGCCGCCTAGATATTATTAAGCAGCGTGGAAAGCTCATCTGTGGGGTTGATGGGAAAATCCCTGGATTTAGCTTTGTTAATGAAAGTGGCGAATATTCCGGCTTAGATGTAGATATCTGTAAAGCCGTCGCAGCAGCCGTTTTCGGTGATCCGAATGCCGTTGAATTTCGGAATTTGGATTCTACAGAACGGTTTGAAGCCTTAAAAGCCGGAGAAGTGGATATGCTTTCTCGTAATACCACCTGGACAATTAGCCGTGATACCTCTGTGGGCTTAGAATTTGCCCCAACTACATTTTACGATGGTCAGGGCATGATGGTGCGTCAAGATAGTGGCATTACGAAATTAGAAGATTTACAAGGAAAAGCCGTTTGTGTGGAAGCGGGAACGACAACGGAACTTAACTTAACCGATGCGATGCGTCAACGGGGTGTTCAGTTTGAAACCGTTACTTTTCAACAAGCTGACCCCGCTTATGCGGCTTACGCTGAAGGTCGTTGTCAAGGGATGACGTCTGATAAATCTCAACTGGTGGCTCGTCGCAGTACCCTCCCCAATCCCGATGAACATATTCTTTTGGATGTTACCATGTCCAAAGAACCCCTTGGCCCTGTCACCATTAATAATGATTCGGCTTGGTTTGATACCGTTAAATGGACAACTTATGCGTTAATTGAAGCGGAAGAATTAGGGGTGAATCAATCGAATGTTGATCAACTCAAAACTAGCGATAACCCCAATATTAAACGATTTCTAGGAACAGAAGGCGACCTCGGTAAAGGGATGGGATTAAGTAATGATTTTGCCGCCAATGCGATTAAAGCAGTTGGGAATTATGGTGAAGTTTATGAACGAAACCTCGGTGAAGGTTCACAATTTAAACTTCCTCGTGGACAAAATTCCCTGTGGACAAATGGAGGTTTAATGTATTCTCCACCTTTCCGATAAAATCAGGGAACAGGGAACAGGGAACAGGGAACAGTTTACTAATAATTGATATGGTGAATAACGGAAAGCAGAACATTCCGCTTTGGCGAGATGACCGATTTTGGCGGATTGCATTACAGGTTTTAGTGATTGTGATTGTGGTTAGTGTTTTCGCACTTTTAGGGGGAAATCTAACTCGAAATCTGAGACAAACCGGAAGTAATTTTGGCTTTGATTTTTTAAATACATCGGCGGGATTTAATATTCTCGATAGTTTAATTCCTTATAATCCGAGTGATCCCTATAGTAGAGTTTTATTAGCGGGATTATTGAATTCTTTGCGGGTGATGTTTTTTGGAATTATCCTGACAACGATCTTAGGAATTACCATTGGTCTGGCTCGTTTTTCTGATAATTGGCTTTTACGTCAGTTATCTTTTATTTATGTAGAAATGGTTAGAAATACGCCATTATTATTACAGCTTGTGTTTTGGTATGGGGTGTTTGTTCAACTTCCTCCGGTTAAAGAAAGTTTAAGGGTTTTAAACTCAATTTTCTTATCTAAACAAGGAATTTTTATGCCTTGGCCGTCAGGAATTCAAGGAATAATAGGATTAGGGGTTTTAATTATTTGTGCGATCGCAGCTTTTATTATGTGGAAAAAACGCACAAAAGTGATAGTAGAAAAAGGAGAATCAGGACAATCCCAACTCATTACCTTAGTCATGATTGGAGCGATCGCTTTATTAACATTAACGGTCGGATTAAATTGGCAACGTCCGATTTTTAATCCCACGACTAATAATATTGAAGGAGGATTACGATTAACAATTGAATTTACAACCCTTTTAGTCGGTTTAGTGGTTTATACGGCGGCTTATATTGCTGAAATTGTCAGATCAGGAATTCAATCTGTCCCGAAAGGTCAATGGGAAGCGGCTCGATCTTTGGGGTTAAAATCCAGTTTAGTGATGCAGTTAGTTGTTTTCCCCCAAGCGTTACGGGTAATTATTCCGCCTTTAAATAGTCAATATTTGAACTTAGCAAAAAACTCTAGTTTAGCGATCGCTGTTGCCTATGCAGATGTTTATAATGTTGCGAATACTACCTTTAATCAAACTGGAAGAGCTATTGAAGTAATGTTGATTATTATGGGAACTTATCTCAGCATTAA
Organism: Planktothrix sp.; assembly: GCF_046067725.1. Lineage (NCBI taxonomy): Bacteria > Bacillati > Cyanobacteriota > Cyanophyceae > Oscillatoriales > Microcoleaceae > Planktothrix > Planktothrix sp. The sequence continues at coordinate 24,786 of NZ_JBJUDF010000341.1, read as the reverse complement.
TTTATTAATTTCTTTAGGAATGAACCAACTGAATCGCACTGTTCAATTACGAGAACGATAAATTAGAGTTTTAATTGTCAACCATCAATATCTATTTTTAACCATGACTTCTGCATCATCAACGCCATCTCATCAACCTCCTGAGATCATCAAACTTAACGCCAAAGAATGGTTACAAAAAAATCTGTTTAACAGTTGGTATAATACCCTGCTAACCCTGGGAATTAGTGCCTTATTATTATTCATGTTAAAAAGGTTGATTTCTTGGGCATTTACGGTGGCGAAATGGAATGTAATTCCCGCTAATTTACCTTTATTTTTTGTGGGGCGATTTCCCAGTGATCAATATTGGCGATTATGGGTTATTTTAGGAATGATTGCTATTTTATCGGGCATGACCTGGGGATTTTTAGCTCGGAATTCAACAACGTTATTTGATAAAAAAAGTTTAATTACTATTGGTTTTTTGGGTGTTTTAGCCGTTATTACTCCTGTTCCTATTGTTTTTCGATTCCTTTTAGTCGGACTCTTATTATTGTTAGTTGCAGAAGCTTGGGGCGGTAAAATAGTTGGAAATTATGTACCTTTAATTGGAAAATGGTTGCCGTTTTCTTGGTTTTTATTATTAATTATTTGTGTTTGGTTAATTGGAGGCGGACTCGGATTAAAAGTCGTCCAAACTAACCTTTGGGGCGGGTTGATGTTAACTTTACTCATGTCAATTGTTAGTATTTTATTGTCCTTTCCTCTGGGGATTATATTAGCATTAGGACGACAAAGCAGTTTACCGATTATCCGAATTTTATCAACGATTTATATTGAAGTTATCCGAGGATTACCTTTAATTACAATTCTCTTTATGGGGCAAGTTTTACTTCCTTTGTTTCTTCCCGATCAAGTCCGACCCGACCGAGTTTTACGGGCTATTATTGGATTAACCATGTTTAGTTCAGCTTATTTAGCGGAAAATATTCGAGGCGGGTTACAAGCCATTCCCACAGGTCAAACTGAAGCGGCTAAAGCATTAGGATTAAATACACCATTAACCATCGGTTTAATTATCTTACCCCAAGCGTTAAAGATTTCAATTCCTGCCATTGTGGGTCAATTTATTAGTTTATTTCAAGATACAACTTTATTGTCAATTGTGGGATTAGTCGAATTATTGGGAATGAGTCGCTCGATTTTAGCAAACCCGAAGTTTCTCGGACGTTATTTAGAAGTTTACCTGTTTATTGGTATTCTCTACTGGATATTTTGTTATGGAATGTCTGTGGCGAGTCAAAAATTAGAAAAACAGTTGAATACGGAACATAAATAAACCGATGTTCACAATTAACAAACCTAAAGGGATAGACAGCATACAATAGATAACAAACTTAATCCCTTGACCACTCACCCAACTTAAAGCCATGACACAAATACAACCCAATACCAACTCAGTTCAAGCGACAACGGAAGATTATGCAATTCTGGCGACCGATGTGCATAAGTGGTATAGCAATCATTTTCATGTTCTCAGGGGGGTCAGCCTTTCCGTCAGACGGGGGGAAGTTGTGGTAATTATGGGGCCATCAGGTTCGGGAAAATCGACGTTTATTCGGACATTTAATGCGTTAGAAGAATTTCAACAAGGTAGTATTATTATTGATGGAATTAACTTATCCCATGATTTAAAAAATATTGAAGAAATTCGTAAAGAAGTGGGAATGGTGTTTCAACAATTTAATTTATTTCCCCATTTAAGTATTTTACAAAATGTAACGTTAGCTCCGATTTGGGTAAGACGTTGGCCTCAAGCAAAAGCGGAAGAAGTGGCATTACAATTATTAGAACGGGTGGGAATTTTAGAGCAAGCTAAAAAATATCCGGGTCAATTATCGGGGGGTCAACAACAACGAGTTGCGATCGCTAGAGCCTTAGCGATGCAGCCTAAAATTATGTTATTTGATGAACCGACTTCCGCTTTAGACCCGGAAATGGTGCGGGAAGTTTTAGACGTAATGCGAACCTTAGCAGAGTCAGGAATGACGATGGTTTGTGTCACCCATGAAGTTGGTTTTGCACGGGAAGTAGCGGATCGAATTGTATTAATGGCGGATGGACTTTTAGTCGAAGAAGGAACACCGGAAGAATTTTTTAATCATCCTCAAGAAGAACGAACTCAAAAATTTCTCTCTCAAATTCTTTAAGGGTTGCTGTGGAGGCGCAACCTTTCACGTCTCCACTCACCCCTGATTATCGTTTAGGAAACTAGAACAAAATCACTTTGATTAATTGCTAAAGTTCCTGTTAATATTGCTAAGGTTTGACCTTGGGTTTAAACTTGTAATCCGCCATTATTAATGGTAAAATTTATGTGTTATTAGCATCAAAGGTAATTGTTAAGGTTGTTGCATCTCCAAGTTCACCAAAACTTCCCAAATCTGTACTTAAATCCGGGTTAAAATTATAAGTGGTGATGATAGGTGCTTAAAACTTGCGGTTGAAAAGCCAGTTCAGTTTTAATTTCTCCCGTTTTAAAGGGAAAATCCCAATCCCCTTGACCGAGTTTTTCAGTTGTCGCCGCTACAGAAGTTTGAGTAATTTGGCTTAACGCTTTCACAAAAGCTTTTCCTTGCCAACCTTCAGCCACTTCACAACTATAAATTAATAAATCTGCCTGGGGATTTAATGCGTTTGACCACTGTTGAAAAGAGGGAAGATAAACCGATAAATTCGATAAATTTAAGCGAGTATTGCCAAGATAAATTTCTCCAGGGCTACCATAACAAACTAAATGAATCGCTTCTAAATTTTTAAACTGACTCAGATGGTCAGTGAGTTGAAAAATTCCATCGGTTTCACCCTTCAACAACAGGGGGTAAATTTTGGGTCTAATTACTGATAAAAGATGCTGATAATCTGTTACCGTTGTATCCAGAAATAAAATTTCTTTCACTGGTTCAGAACAAGGAAAAACTTTCTGTGAATTTGTGACAGTGATGAAATCTAATCCTAAATGAAGTAAAGAGGTGAAAATAGTCATACTAGCTCGATTTTTTGGATAAAGATGACTCAATGGACAAATAAAATCGGGAGCAATCTTATTAAGTTCCAACCGGTTAGTAGCGAATTATAATAATTCAGTATAGCATTTTTTGACCCAATTTAAAAGATTTTTGTTCCGGGTTCTTCATCCAGTCTTTGAGCAAGGCTATTGATTAGATTAAACGGTTCATCTATCTGTTTTTTCTTCTATTTTCTTGAAAAATTTATACAATAATTGAGTCAGACTTGATATGAACTAAAGCGATAAGAGTCGTTGAAGGGGTGAGTGAGTCTCAATTTTGGGAAGCGTTTATGGCACAATTGATCAAGTATGAGAGCCAGTCAGGTAATTTTTATGACTAAGTTTGTTTTTATCACGGGTGGCGTTGTCTCTAGTATTGGCAAAGGAATTGTTGCCGCCAGTTTAGGACGCCTCCTCAAGTCCCGTGACTATTCTGTTTCTATTCTTAAGCTTGATCCTTATATTAATGTTGACCCTGGAACCATGAGCCCTTTCCAACATGGGGAAGTTTTCGTCACCGAAGATGGTGCAGAAACTGACTTAGATTTGGGACATTATGAACGCTTCACCGATACCTCCATGTCTCGCCTTAATAGTGTCACCGCCGGAGGAATTTATCAAGCGGTCATTAATAAAGAACGTCGGGGAGACTATCACGGAGGAACGGTACAAGTGATTCCTCATATTACCAATGAATGTAAACAACGCATTCATCGGGTTGCAAAAAATACCAATCCAGATGTTGTGATTACGGAAGTCGGAGGAACCGTTGGTGATATTGAATCCTTGCCTTTTTTAGAAGCAATTCGTCAATTTCGTAAGGATGTTGGACGCAAAAATGTGATTTATCTGCACGTTACTTTAATTCCTTGGATTGGTACGTCGGGAGAAATGAAAACCAAACCTACCCAACATTCTGTTAAAGAATTACGTTCAATAGGAATTCAACCAGATATTTTAGTCTGTCGTTGCGATCGCCAAATTCCCAGAGGAATTAAAGAAAAAATAGCCGGATTTTGTGATGTAGAACCGGATTGTGTAATTACTTCACAAGATGCCAATAGTATCTATGAAGTTCCCTTATTTTTAGAGCAAGAAGGACTAGCCGAACAAACCTTAAAATTGTTACAATTACAGGAACGAAAACCCGATTTAACCGCATGGCAAACCTTAGTTGATCGACTATATCATCGAGATTTAAATACAAAACGAACCCTCGATCATCCTAAAATTAAAATTGCCATTGTTGGCAAATATGTACAGTTAACTGATGCCTATTTATCGGTGGTTGAAGCCCTTCGTCATGCGGCAATTCAAGTGGGTGCAGAATTAAATTTAGAGTGGATTAACTCGGAAGATATTGAAGCCAATAGTGCCGAAAATTATCTCAAAACTGTGCAAGGCATTGTCGTACCCGGAGGCTTTGGACAACGAGGAACCGATGGTAAAATTGCAGCTATTGAATATGCACGAGAACAAAAAATCCCCTTTTTAGGATTATGTTTAGGAATGCAATGTTCAGTCATAGAATGGGCTCGTCATTTAGCGAGACTTGAACGAGCTCATAGTGCAGAATTTGATCCAGAAACCCCCAATCCTGTGATTCATTTATTACCTGAACAGCAAGACGTTGTAGACTTAGGGGGAACCATGCGGTTAGGATTATATCCCTGCCGTTTACAACCCGATACTTTAGCGTTTAAACTGTATCAAAAGGAAGTGGTTTATGAACGCCATCGTCATCGTTATGAATTCAATAATGCCTACCGGACATTATTCTTAGAATCGGGCTATACCATTAGTGGAACTTCTCCCGATGGTCGTTTAGTCGAAATTATTGAACTTCCCAATCATCCTTTCTTTGTCGCCACCCAATTTCATCCCGAATTCCAGTCTCGACCCAATCACCCTCACCCTCTATTTCAAGGATTTGTTGAAGCGACAACCCACTTATTAAAAAAAACGCCAACCCTAACGACTGAACCCAGTAAGGGGCTGTTAAACCCCACCGAGTTAGGTTCCACTTCCCTATTTAATTCTCCGGCTGAAGTATCCTAAAATTATTAATTGAGTTGGGAAAAAAAGACTAGGGGCATCAATTTCTAATCCCAAGGGAAATTTTAACTCACCCGATCAACCCTGATTTTATGATCACCGAAGATGGGTGAGTGAGTATTTTCCTCGGAGTCTGTTGATCAGATTGATTGACAAAGCAAGCGGTCTGAGGAGGTCTTGTGGCTTACTGGATCAAAATAAATTATGATCGAGAAACATATCTAATTGATCTGGATAGTATTAGTGCGTTTGCATCGGGGTTGAACAAAAGAATTACATTTTGGTTGCCCAATAATGGCAAACAAATTATCATTAATTATAACAATGATCCTAACAATTATGAAGATATTTTAGCTTATATTAAAAGAATTACAATTCATCGAATTAACAATTATTGGATTCAAATTGTTTATGATCGTCATGAATATATTATTGATCTCAATCGCTTAACGACCTTCGTTTGTGATTCCAGTCAACGTATTCTGTTTTGGCTTCCTGATAGCCAAGAATCCATTATTATTAACCCTCAAACCAATAGCGAGGCTTATTCTAAAGTTTTAGATTTTATTAATCAGCAAACAGGATATTCTTTGCCCTAATATTCAACCGAAGGAGATCGAAACTCCAGCCAGACTCTCAAAAAACCTGAAGTTTATAATCAATCAGGAAAGTAATCAGTTAAAATAAGCCAACGGGTAATCATCATCTAAGAATATGCTGGGAACCACACTAGGCGGACGCTATCGCATTTTGCAATCCTTGGGGGGTGGAGGATTTGCACGTACCTATCTCGCAGAAGATCTGCAACTTCCAGATCGCCATCAATGTGTGGTTAAACAACTCAAACCCCAAGTCACTAACCCCACAACCCTACAAATTGCTCGACGTTTATTTGAAACCGAAGCTCAAGTTTTATATCGCTTAGGACATCACGAGAATATTCCGCGATTATTTGCTTTTTTTGAAGAAGATCAAGAATTTTATCTGGTTCAAGAGTTTATTGAAGGTCATGATTTAACTCAAGAATTAATTTGCAATTCCCCCCTTTCCCAACCTACTCAACCTTCTGCAACCCCCTCCATTCATTCCAGTACCACTCAAGTTTTATCCAATCTTCCGAAAGGACGCTTTAATGAAGCGGAAACAATTATTTTATTACAGGATATTTTAACTATATTAGATTTTGTTCATCAACAAAATGTTATTCATCGAGATATTAGTCCTAAAAATATTATTCGACGTAAAAAAGATAATCAGTTAGTATTAATTGATTTTGGGGCGGTTAAACAAATTACGACCCAAATGTTAAACACTCCCGATCACAGTCATGTTAGCGTAGCAATTGGCACACCCGGTTATATGCCGAGTGAACAAGCTAGGGGAAATCCTAAACCCAGTAGTGATATTTATGCCGTTGGGATGATAGGAATTCAAGCACTGACTGGAATTCTCCCTCATCAATTACCCACCGATCCAGATACAGAAGAAATGATTTGGCAAAATCAAGTTACAGTTACTCCAGAATTGGCTGAAGTTTTAAATAAAATGGTGCGTTATGATTTCCGAGAACGATATGCCTCAGCAACGGAAGCTTTAAATGCAATTCAAAGCTTAAATCAATCACCAGTTGCCACTATTCCTGCCCTACAATCTTCGCTTAAACCGTTAAAAATTAAACCAACAAAACCTCAATTTTATCTCACCCTTTTAACCATCTTAAGTTTCATCGGATTAGCAACAGGAAGCGGGATGTATTTATGGTATTCTTTCAAATCCTATAATGCAACGGATCTTTATGAACAAGGGAAAACCCTTTCTCAATTAAATCGTTATCCAGAAGCGTTAAAACGATATGATCAAGCCCTAAATTTAAAACCCGATTATCGAGAAGTTTGGAAAGAAAAAGCAAAAATTTTATATCAATTAGAACAATATTCACAAGCTCAAGAAGCCTATGATAAGGCGATTCAAATTGACCCTAATGATACGGAAGCATGGATTGGTCGAGGAAAAGTTCTCAAGGCGTTACAAAATTATTCTGATGCTTTAACGGCTTTTGAAGAAGCAATTCAACAAAATTCTGAGATGATTGAGGCTTGGTTAGGAAAAGGAGATGTTTTACTTAATTTTAAACGCTATGAAGAAGCCATAGAATCCTATCAAGAAGTTGTAGATCGGGTTCCTTCTTCGTTTGAAGCTTTCTATAAAATGGGGAGAGCTTATCATGATTTAGAAGATTATGAACAAGCGTTTAAAGCTTATAATCAAGCCGTAGACGTTAAAATTAATGAACCGAATGCTTGGTATCATCGAGGCAATGTTTTAATGCAACTCAAACGCTATGATGATGCCATAGAATCCTACGATAAAGCAATTCGTTTTAATCCAAATTTTTCTCAAGCCTTCTATAGTCAAGGAAATGGATTCCTTCAACAAAAAAAAGAAAAAGAAGCGGTTCAATCCTTCCGACAGGCTGTTAAAATTCAACCCAATTATTATCAAGCTTGGTATAGTTTAGGATGGTCATTGCATCAACTCAAACGCTACGAAGAAGCCTTAACTGCCTATAATAAAGCCTTAGAGATTCAAAAAAATGATTATTTAGTATGGTATAATCGAGGAAACGTTTTATATCATTTAGGTCGTTATCAAGAGGCGATCGCATCCTATGATCAGGGAATTAATCAACAGATCAATCATGCAGAATCTTGGTATAGTCGAGGAAATGCTTTTGTGAATTTACAAAAATATCCAGAAGCTATTTTATCCTATGAAAAAGCCTTACAATATCGACCCGATTATTCAGAAGCAAAAGCAGCTAAAGAACAAGCTGAGAAACAAATTCAAGATGTTAATGTCAATCCTGATTTAACCTTTCCCAGTATTTTGTGATTGAGGAATTAAATAAATTAAACCGGAAATCAACGTTAATCCCACCGCAACCCAAAATAAAATTAAGGTTGGAAGTTGCCAAACTTCGGGTAACGGTGCGATTAGAAAAGCGATCGCTATAATTTGACTCACAGTTTTTAATTTACCCCAAATATTTGCACCGGAAATTTGAGTTTGATTCACTCGCCAACCAGCAATGGTGAGTTCCCGTGCTAAAATTAAAAAAACGCTCCAAGCCGGAATTTGTCCTAATTCAATGAAGGCTAATAAAGGTGCAAAAATTAATAATTTATCTACTAAAGGGTCAAGAAACTTCCCTAAATCTGTGACTTGATTGAGTTTACGTGCTAAATATCCATCTAACCAATCCGTACTAGCTACAACTAAAAAAATACCTAAACAAATCCAACGATAAGTGACAGTTGGATCATGCAAAAAATATAATAAAAACGGAACACCTAATAAACGAGAAAACGTAATCCAAGTGGGTAAATTCATAAATTAGTAATTATAGCACTTAGCACAAGGAAACAGTAAGAAGTGAAAGGGTTTCAGGATTAAAAAATATCCTAACCCATCATGGGTAGTATTATATATAGCAATCCGATTTGATTTAGGGTAGGGGCAATTCATGAATTGCCCCTACGGTAAGGGTTTGAGTCATAGAGGTGATGACAACCGATTTAGACTTGCTATAGTTGATTTTAACAGGTAATATGCAATCCTTAAACCTTTGCTACAGATAATAACAGAGCCAGGACTCATCAATCTTCCTATTCCCGATTCATCATTCATAATTCATAATTCTTAATCCGTCTACATTCGTGAGCAGAGATTGAGGTTCTTCCCAAGTTTGATGTGAATTTTGGGTTAACAAGCTTAAATATTTCCGAGTCATATCAGCTTGATCTAAACTAATAAAATAATTACCATCTACATCTTGATAAAATAAAGACCCTTCCAGTAATGCTTGGTAATCAGGATTATTTTGAGACTCCTGAGTTAACCAAACCGTTTCAGAGGTTGAAGGTATTAAACCATGAGGGAATTGACCGTTTAAAATCCTCATAATTCGAGCTTGACAGCAACGAGTATTAATCCCCCTTTTTTCCAGCAATTGATTAACTTCTATGAGCGATAAAGGTTGTTCTTCAAACACCCGTAAAAGTTCAGCCAGAAGAAAATAATCACTATATTGATGTCGAGACACATCCAAGACTTGAAAATAAACAGGCAAAACCGATAAACCCCACGCTAATCGACTACAATGGGAATAATTATTATCTGGATTCTCTTGATTTCTAGGACTATCTTGAGTAATCAACGCATTAGGTAATTTTTGCCTTAACCAACGGCTAAAAGTCGGCCAAGTTCCATTTCCTCCTGTACAAATGGCTTGATGAATCCCAACGGAAGAAATACCATGATGACTAAAAAGATGATTTAACTCTCGATTTAATTCTTGTACCCAGGGATTAAAAATCTTTTGTTCTAAATCTTGTTTTAAAATCAGCCACGAATCCCCATTAAATATTACCATTTCATGATCATTTTGCTGAAGTTTAAATTTTAAAATTTCTGCCAATTCTAATAACTTTAAACCTGTTTCTGAACTTTGTAACTTTTGTTGAAACCGATAACGTTTTTCTAAATCAGGATGTCCGGGTTGAGGAAACACCCAATCAGAACTCTCAAAATCTTGAAAGGATGAACGCTCAGAAGTTAGCAATAATTGAGAAATAATATCTTGATTTAACGCATCTCCTCCATAAGCTAAATGATGACAAACGACCTGAGAAGAGGTAAACTGACTTAAATCCTGGGGTAAAGTAGCAACAGCAATTTCAGTTGTTGTCGCGCCAATATTCAGAATTAAAATTGTGCTGTTTGTTTCTGGAGGACTGAGGTGAAATTGATATAATAAAGTTGCGATCGCATCCTCAATCATAAAAATTTGTTCAGGATGAGATACAAGTCCCGCCGATAATATCGCTTCTCGAAGATTAAATCGATAGGCGTCTGTTGCTCCTGACGGACACCCTAAAATAATTCCTCCTAATCCCATTAACGCCTTTTGAAATTCGTCACCATCGAGTCCGACAGCACCCAAACGATAAATATTCGGTAAGGCGATACTGGGACGACTTTCTCGCTTTGTTTCTGTTAATCGGGGAATACACTGACCCTGTAATATTCGACTAGGATTTAAGGTTGATAATAAAGCCGTCCACGCTTCTTGAAATTCTCCCAAAAAAATCGATTGTTGTTGTGACCACTGAATCATAGGAACCCCCACTAACCCAGAAGACTCTTGAGAAGAGTAATAGGGAATTCCTAAATTTAATAAAGATTTAAAATTGCGTAATCTAGTCGTTAAATGATCCTCCTGAGAATCTAAATAATACACTTGACAAGGAAGACGAAATGTAAAGGGAAATTCTTCAATTTCTGACAATTCCGTAGGTTCAGCTTGCCAATAAATCGGATAAACTTTTTGAGTGTCCCGATGGAATAAAGCCGCAGATAATCCGGTAGTTCCCAAATCAATCCCTAAATACCATTGAGTTGATTGTCTTAAAGATTGTAAAGCGGAAAGATCCGTTTCCAACCCTTGAGTTAAACCCGATGAATGATAACTTACCATTGCTAGAATATCCGCTTATAACTCGTGAACTCTTCCATTAATTTCTAATTCCTGATTACTGATGAAACTCTTGACTTAATGCTTCCAGACTCAGGAAATTTTCCTCCGGTTCAGAATTCCAGCGCAAAGGTTTTTCCTCAGCTAGATTTAGGCTATTGAACACATCATCTAAAGTCAAATCCGAAAAACTTTGTAAAGATGACAAATTATCTGTCTCCGCCGATGACTTTTGATTTAAAGGTTCAACATTCAAAGAAGCCACTGATTGTGCTGAACCCGGTTCCATACCAATATCTCTAAATAAATCCTCAAAGGTAATCACTTCTTCAGATACAGTAGGTTTTGATCGTGTTTCTAGGGGGGGGTGTTGAACACTAACTGGAGATTGAGGATTCGATGATTTTTGAGGAGAACTTTTAGCAGGTAAACTCGTTGTTGATGGTGTTGATTCGATTTGTTCTAAATTAAATAAATCCGCTTCTAAAAACTCCAAAGTATTACGACCAATTAATAAACGAGAATCAATTTGATCGTTATCTTCCTCTAAGGATATGGGAAGTAAATTTTCATCAGGAGAAGCTTGAATATATTCATCTCCTTCTAAACTAATGGTTTGCGGTTCATCCTGACTGGAAGTTGATTTGTCCTGACTTGGAATTCCAGTTAACATTTCTTGGGTTCGAGCCGACACGATCCCCAAATTCTGGGGAGAATCATCCTCAAAGTTCGGTTCTTCAAAAATATCGCTTAAATCTGCTAAAGTTTCTTCAAACGGATTAATTTCCTCAGTAACCGGAGATGCAGCAACAATCACTTCTGATAATAAATCCTCAGACTCCAGGGATACAGAAACTTGACTCGAATTTTCGGTTAAAGGTAATTGAGAGTCTAAGGAGGATTCTGAATTAGATTCATCAAACAAATCTAGAGAATTTAAGTTGAAAAAATCAACCGCTTCATTAGGAGATTCTAACACAATCTCTTCCTGTTCTATTGGTTCTGTTATTGTTTCTGCATCCCCGAATAAATTCTCTATATCTAAATTGTTGTCTAATTCTTCAATAATCCCCTCAAATTCTTGATCCTGCGTAGGCGTTTCTTCATCTAAGAAAACAGTATCCACATCCTCAGACGCATCCTCTTCATCCAACTCTTCAACAGCGATCAATTCTTCATCCAATAAATCAATTTCTTCAGGTTCTTTCCCAACAGAAATCAGCATTTGTTTTTCATCAAAAGATATAACTTCAGTTGCGAATAAATCAATTTCTTCAGGTTCAACAACAGCAGAAATCGGCATTTTTTCCGGCTCAGACTCCTCAAATAAAGCTTGAAATTCTGCATCAACATCAGAACTGACAGCGAATGATAACGGCTCCTCCCAATTTAAAGAAAAGCTAGGTTCCGGCTCTGTTAGCTCCAACTCATCCTCACCCAAAATTGGAGATTCCTTCTCAACAGCAGAGAAGCGTTGAATTGTTTCCAGGGGTTCTACTTGTTTCTCCATCTCCGGTGAAGAACTAACAACCTCCGCAGGTTTTTTAGGCATTTCTGCCCCAGCATAAGGTAAAAATTCCTCAACCGTTAAAGATAAATCTTGCTCTGGGGAAACCGGAGGAGAAATGGTCGGTTTTAAAGTTTGCGGTTCCTCATTGATTGAGGCTTCAGATTCAGTTAATTGTAACGAAGACTGTAAATAAGAAGATGTTTCTTGACCTACTTGTTGAGCCAGTTGATTCACCAAGGTTGTAAACATCACTTCCCCTTGTTTTCCCAAACTGTGCATTCGTTCCAAACTTTGGGAAAGGGAATCAGAATAGGTTTGCAAATTCCGTTGTAACGCTTCAAAAATCACACTCAAACTCGAATCTAACGTCATCAACAAATGATCCGATTGCGCTTGCAATTGTCGCATTTGTTCTAAGCGTTGAGCCGGAGTCAAACTGGATACAGTCGTTCGAGAATCTTCCGAAGGAGTCGCCGGAAGAGCCGGCAGGGAGTTGGCATTCGTTAATAAAATCGAATCTAAAAAACGGGTTTCAATATGGTTGAGCGTTTCAGTCACATTATGAATCAAACTATCCTGTAATCGAGTCATGAACTCCTGCAAAAATTCACGACTGAGTTGCTGTTGATAGGATTGAGACTGAATCGGTGCGTTCGTTTGCGCTTTTCGAGCTTCTAAGAGTTGAATTTCTTGAATTAAATTGCGTTGTTCTAGCCGTAGCCGTTCCACTTCCTCTTGAAGCGGTTGAGTTAAATGGTTCCGCAAATAAATCATTTCCCGACGGATAGCTTGCCACAGAGGTTCTCGCATTCCGGGTGTTGTCGGTTGATTCGTCTCCATCGGCGACAGGAATGCCCCTTCATCTACCTGTTGCTGAAGAAAGACCAAATACTTTCGGACACGCTCTAGGACTTGACGGGAGCGTGTAACGGTTTCCCCAAAGACAACCCAAGGTAAACGCAAGTTGGGTTGGCTTAGAACCTCGTCAATTTCGGCGATGAGTGCCTGGATTTGATCCTTCTGAACGTTCAAGGTTGAACCCTCTCAATAATCATTCTGACAGCATAGGACAGGTCGATGTATTCTGCTCGTCCTGACTCCACAATCGCTTGATCTTCAGGATTCCCTAGATTAAAGCAGTTGTTATCTACATAATATGTTACGCTTGCTGAAGCACTCAAGTAATCCCATTTAGGATTTTGGGTGGATTGGAAGATCAAGGCGAAGGCACAAGGCGGTTAAAAACTCAACCCGTTTAGCTTTTTTGCGTCCAAATCGCTCTAAAATAGAAAGTTGCCCAGTCCTTTATGATTCCTGTGGGAATTAACAGAGACGGAATCTTAGTGAATATGCTAGGGAGAATTTTAGGGGGATTGAAACTCAAAACACAAATTCACCTTTCTCACAATCCACTAAAAACCCACTCTCTTGATTAGCAACTACTAAACCCGAATTTATAAATAGTATGATAGCCTCATGGAAGATCGGTATTTCTCCCGTGATAATCAATCGGACATCCACAAAATGATCCGCTCAACGCCTTTCTTTCAAGGCTTGCCCCCAGATGCGGCTGATAAAGCAACATCTCATATTGTGGGTCGAAACCATCCCGCTAACCAAGTTATTTTGTTAGAAAATGACTGGGGCAGTTCCGTTTATTTTATTTTGGATGGGTGGGTCAAAATTCGTACCTATAATTTGGATGGCAAAGAAGTCACACTGAATATTTTAGGCAAGGGTGAGCTATTTGGAGAAATGGCGGCTTTAGATGAAGTGCCCCGCTCTACGGATGTGATCACATTAGCCCCCACATTGATTGGGAATATGCCAGCAGGCGATTTCGTGGAGTTAATTACAACAGAACCTCGCGCTGGAATGCGACTGGCTCAATTAATGGGACGGCGTTTACGTCAAGTGAATCGACGTCTGCGATTACGTGAATCCGATAGTACCTCACGGGTTGCTGATATTTTATTATTTTTGGCAGAGGGTCAAGGAAAAACCTCTGAGCAAGGAACCCAAATTCCTAACCTTCCCCATCGGGAGCTAAGTGGTTTAAGCGGACTGGCGCGGGAAACAGTGACTCGCGTTCTCAGTAAACTGGAGAAGAAAGGTTTAATTTATCGAGAACGAGATATTTTAAGAATTCCCGATGTCCACGCCCTAGAACGGATGCTGGTTTAAGACAACTTGATTCGGATCTCAGTCGTCAGAAACGTCAACCCATGAGCCACCAAGTATCTCCCAACCATCACAACGCCTTAATCCTGGTTGAAACTGCTTTTTTAGCCAGTGCAGCCAGTTTAATTTGGTTTGTTAATTATTATTTCCCGATGGGGCCAGTGCTGCGGCTGTTTTTCTCCTTACCGATGGCGTTACTTTATTTACGTTGGGGAAAACGAGCCTCTGTGATGGGGGCTGTGGCTTCATTTTTATTATTATCGGTATTAATGGGGCCGACTCGCAGCATTGTGTTTTTGGTTCCCTATGGTTGGTTGGGTGTGGTGTTAGGAGGAATGTGGAAACGAGGTAAACCCTGGTGGATGTCGATTACCACTGGATCTGTAATTGTTGCGATTGGTTTTTTCTTTAAATATTGGTTACTGTCAATTTTACTGGGACGAGATTTATGGGCCTATGGAACGGTTCAAATTACCTCCCTCGCGGAATGGATTTTTATTAAGTTGGGGATTTTGGCTCAACCCAGTTTAATGTTCGTCCAAGCGATCGCAGTTTTAATGATTTTTATTAATAGTTTTGTGTATTTATTTGTGGTTCATTTAGTAGCTTTACTGTTATTAGATCGCCTCAATAGCCCGATTCCACGTCCGCCCAAATGGGTACAAGTTTTATTGGATTACGAATGACCGTTCGAGTTTATACCCAATTTGAGCAAGGCAATCAGTGGTTACACCGTTATCAAGGCTGTTCGCCTGTATTGGCTTGCGTGTTGGGATTTACCGCAACCGCTTTAATTCCAGGGATTTCGGCGGCTGGAGCTACCCCAGAAACTCGACAATATACTGCCGTAGCCGATGCAGAATTTCTCTACAATGGCGTCCAACCCTATCCCCACTATCCCTTACCTCCCTTAGATGCGGGAGCTTCCCCAGTCTTAATTACCCGTGCGGTTTGGGAAGCCTTGCAATGTCCTTTATATTTATTTAATGCCGGGTTAACGGTGGTTCCTTCGGTTCCAACCCTTGATTTAGGAGGCGTCCCCGCCCAGTGTCTGACATCGGGTTCTGCGATGACGTTAGAAACGGTCAAACATCTCTTAGAGCAAGGGTTAATTTGGGGAGAACAATTAGCCGCAGACGCTCAAAACAGTTATGTGATTTTATCAGAATGTGTCGTTGCAGGAACCACAACGGCTTTAGCCGTATTATTGGGGTTGGGTATCCCCGCAATGGGGAAAGTTAATAGTAGCCATCCCCTGTGTAATCATGACTCCAAATTAGCGATCGCCACAACAGGTTTACAACAAGCCGGATTTTGGCCCTTATCAACGATGGCCAACCTAGAAAAACCCCCTATCGATCCCTTAACATTAGTTGCCGCCGTCGGTGATCCCATGCAAATTGTCGTCGCCGGAATGGCAATAGCAGCCAGTCGCACCGTTGGCATCTTACTGGCTGGAGGAACTCAAATGTTAGCGGTCTATGCCTTAGCTGATAGCATTGCCACCGCATTCACTTATCCTTGGCAACCTTCTAATATTGTCGTGGGAACAACTCGTTGGGTAGCGGAAGATACTAGCGGGGATACAGTTGGGTTAGCTCAAATGGTGGGAACCGTTCCCCTATTAGCCACCCAACTCAATTTTTCAACTTCCCGTTATCCTCAACTACAAGCCTATGAACAAGGGTATGTCAAAGAAGGAGTCGGCGCCGGAGGGGCTGCGATCGCGTCTCATTTAGCCCTAGGCTGGAATAATCCCCAATTACTCCAAGCGGTTGAAACACAGTGCCAACAAATAATTTCTCAGTAACCCCGTCTAATCTGAGAATTTTCTGCTACAATAGACAATCGTAAATTCAACGCGGACATGGCGGAATTGGTAGACGCGCTAGATTTAGGTTCTAGTTCAGCAATGAGTGAAGGTTCAAGTCCTTTTGTCCGCATTTTTTCAATCTCTCAATGTAGACTATCGGATTTTCCCAGCACCCTTTGGGTTAGCAGAGCCATAAAAACAGTCAATCTCAATTTCTAACCTTGTCTTAATCCCACTCTACAGGCTCGATATTTTGTAAAATAATGTAAACTAACCAATATTTAAGTTAAGGTAGTTTGATCAATGTTAATTTGCCTGGGTTAAACCTTGGGATTAATCGTTTACAGGGAACAGGCAACTCAAAATTTTGGGGAGAAAAAACAACTCCCTGATCGTCAGAGGAACTAACAACCAGGAAAACTACCTTCGTGTGACATTGAGCTTTTATTTTCCTTGAGGTTGAATGGGTTCAGTGGTACAAGCAACATCGCAAATCAAAAAATTATTAAATTCAGACTCGGAGACCTAATGAGATCAATTATTCGTTTGGGCGCGGTATTAGGAATTGTCGGCAGTATTTGGGTCAGTCCTAACCCGCCATTGCGCTGGTTTAGTTCTCTTCCTGTGGGAACTCAACCCGCTTATGCACTCCCTGAAAACCAAATTATGGAGAAACTCCGCTCAATTCCGGTGTTTACCATTACCGACACTCAGGGTGCTCCTTTAGTTGCTACTGTCCCCCAAGCCAATAATAAAAACGCATCTGTTGCAGGTGTATTTATTAGTCGCAATGATGCCGTCGCATTTGTTGATCGCTTAAAAGCTCGTGATCCCCAACTCGCTTCTACCATCCAAGTGACAACGGTTTCTCTCGGTGAAGTTTACCGCATGAGCCAACAAGCTCAAGGTGCGGAAGATAATGTTCAATTTGCTTATGTTCCGGTTCAAAAACAGGTGGAGTCTGCCAAGTCAGTTTTACAACAAAATGGACAATCCGTAAACGAGTTGAACGGTGTTCCGTTGTTTATTGCTAAAGGGGGGCCGGATAATGGTTATCTCACCATTCAAAACGGGAATGAACAGGTAATTCCCATTTTCTTTAATAAAGAAGATTTACAAAATATGTTAACTCAATTTAAAACACAACAACCGGATTTAATTTCCAGCGTTAAAATTGATGTTGTGATTCTCGAAGGATTGTTGGATGCTTTAAAACGAGATAATGATCAATTTCTCAACCGAATTGTATTAATTCCTCCTCGTGAAACCTTAGAGTATTTAAAACAAAATCAGCCCTAAACTCAACCTAACCGTTAATCAATTGGGTCAGAGGAATTTGGAATGATGTCGGAAACAATATCAGGTTGGCAACTGGGGGAATGGTTGGAGAAGGCAAAAGCTGACTGTCTCGCCCTTGGGATTTCTATTCATGAAGTTGATTGGTTTCTCCAAGAGTTAAGTCATTTAGATCGGTTGGCTTTGCGTTTACAAACCTTCAAACAGCAACCTTCCGTTTCCCTCCAGGTTCCTTGGTCAGAATTTACTCAACTTTGGCAACGACGCCTCACCGAACGTATCCCCGTTCAATATCTGGTCGGGGTGGCTCATTGGCGTCATTTTACGTTAAAGGTATCCCCAGCCGTTTTGATTCCTCGTCCTGAAACCGAGTTAATTATTGATTTAGCTAAATCTGCGGTTGAAAATCCAGATAGTGAGGGGATTTGGGTTGATTTAGGCACGGGAAGCGGTGCGATCGCTTTGGGTTTAGCGGATTGTTTTCCCCATGCTACTATTCATGCCGTCGATACCAGTTTAGACGCATTAGCGATCGCTCAATATAACGCTCAAACCACAGGTTTCGCTGACCGGATTCAATTTCATCATGGGTCGTGGTGGCAACCGTTAGAAGGTTTACAAGGACAACTCACGGGAATGGTGTCTAACCCTCCTTACATTCCTTCTGGGTTAATTCCGACCCTACAACCGGAAGTCGCTCAACATGAACCGACTTTAGCTTTAGATGGCGGGGATGATGGGTTAGATTGTATTCGTTATTTAGTCGAAACAGCCCCCCGTTATTTGCGTTCTGGAGGGGTTTGGATTGTAGAAATGATGGCAGGACAAGGAGAAGCCGTTGCAGAACTGTTACAGGCGCAGGGAGGCTATTCTGGGATTAAAATTATGTCTGACCTGGCAGGGTTTGATCGTTTTGTTATGGCGTATTTAAAATAATTAACTGATAACTGATAACTGATAATGGTACAAGTTTCTATTGATAAGTTAATTGATGCCGCAATTGCGGGTAATCAGGTCGTTAGTTTTCCGACGGATACTGTACCTGCTTTAGCTGCCCGTCCTGATCAAGCCGAGTTGATTTTTCAAACTAAACAACGCAGTCAAGATAAACCTTTAATTTTGATGGGAGCGACACCGGACGCTTTATGGCCCTATGTTAAGGGGACGGTGGAAGAATTATTAATTTGGCAAAACATTGCTCAACAATATTGGCCGGGTGCGTTAACCTTGGTGTTACCTGCTTCTGCAAAAGTGTCTGTGGCGATGAACCCGCTTGATCCTTCGACCATCGGAATCCGGGTTCCTAATTGTGCGATCGCTCAACAGATTTTAGCCCGTACTGGCCCGATGGCAACCACCAGTGCTAATTTATCAGGACAACCCCCCTTATTAACAATGGCGGAAATTAATACTCAATTTCCTAATGTTTTAACGTTGTTTTCCTCAGAATTTGATACAACGATTACCGCATCTACGATTCCTTCAACGGTGGCGAAATGGCAAGGAAATGGTCAGTGGGAAATCTTACGACAAGGATGTATTGAGTTATGTTTTTAAATTAAAATTTATAGTCCCTGTAATTGATCTGTTTATACAATTCATTGAAGCTGGCTATCGAGATGAATGTCTCAAGCTATCATGATTTTGATAGTGCTAACTTTATAGATTGAGTGGGACGAAGCCGATGGGTTGGAGCGAATTTTTATATTTAGGTTTTGGGTTGGGGTTAGGGTTGGTATACGCTCGGTTCTTGGGGGGAAAAGGGAAAAAATCCTCTGAACCTTTGGTGACGGATGAATCCCCCAAAATAAGTGATGATGAACAACAGGTGCAACTCCTCTCTCATCAATTAAAACAAACTCAACTTGCTTATCAGATGGCGGCGGAGATGAGTTTATTTAAAGCCGGATTTTTGGCTCGGACATCCCACGAGTTGCGATCGCCGCTCAATAGCATGATCGGAACCTTACAACTGATTTTATCTGATTTATGCGAAAGTCCAGAGGAGGAACGAGAATTTATTCAACACGCCCATGCTTCAGC
Source organism: Planktothrix sp. (assembly GCF_046067725.1). NCBI lineage: Bacteria > Bacillati > Cyanobacteriota > Cyanophyceae > Oscillatoriales > Microcoleaceae > Planktothrix > Planktothrix sp. Next base: position 5,303 of record NZ_JBJUDF010000341.1, on the reverse strand, counting down.
CTTGAAAATGGTAAGATTATTGGATCAAATCATTTTTGTGGCTAAAACGGAATATGGCACAGATACTATGGATATTCATGCCATTCAGTTAGCAAAAGTCATGGATGAGGTTGAAGATTTAACTGGTATGCAGGCGGCAAATCGGAGTATTCGATTAAAAATTGAACCTCCCGATGAAGAGATTTATGTTTTGGCAGATTTACCTCGATTAAGGCAAGTTTTAGTGAGTTTAGTGGATACTGCAATTGCTCAAATGAGTGAAGGGAGTGTGAAGGTTTCTGTCAATCCCTCTCCAGAGACAGGTTTTGTTCATATTTGGGTTGATGATCAACGTCCGATTAGTGCTTGGAGTGAATCTTGGGATTTATTAAAATCAACTTTAGAAAAGGAACAAACCCCTAGCGATCAAATGACATTATCCCCAGGAATGCGACTGTTAATGAATCAAACGTTATTAAGTTTAATGAATGGACGTTTAGAAGTTTTAGCGGTTCCTTCAGAGGGAGAAGAGTCTAATTTTAATCGGACTCAATGTTCGATTCCTATTGTTAAATAAGTTAGGATTTCGGTTTTTCAATATTCGTAAAATTTCCTTAAATCTTCTCGATTTCCCAATTTTTCAAATAAGAGGTTATTATACTCAGATCTTTAGAGAACAACTTCCTCCTATAGCAATCCTATTTGATTTGTGGTAGGGGCAATTCATGAATTGCCCCTACGGTCAGGGTTTTAGTCATAGAGATTATTACAACCGATTTAGACTTGCTATAGAGTTAAACTATCAAATTGTAGGGGCGAGGTTTTCTCGCCCTGACACCGGGAGCAGATAAGCTGTTACGCACTTAAATTTTATATTTAAGCGAGCGGGGACGCAGTGCTGACGCACGGCTTCGCCAAGGCACTGCAATAATTCCACGATTTCGGACTATACACTTTAGGCTTTGAACAGCTTAATGTCTAGGGTTGAGCAATTAAAACAACGGCAGAACGAGGGCTAACATGATAATATTTTCCAGAAATGGGAGGGGCAACATTTAAACTACTAATATCGTTGGGAACAGCTAAAGCAGTATCAACAAGACGATGCCAACGTTCTCCTTGAGACAAGGGGGGTAATTGAAAGTTTAAGGATTCCCAATAGGCATTAAATATAATATGAAGATGTTCGCCTTTGTCGGGATGGAATAAACTAAAGGCAATCGTGCGAGACTGGTCACTTAAATCAGGTTTGTTGATGCGAACTCCATGCAACGTAATATGGGGTAAATCCCTGGCTTCATCGAGTTCTAAAACATCATCTAATTGAAAGAGATGCAATTCTTTTTTAAAGCGAATTAAACTTTTAACAAACCGCAAAATATCAGGATGTTTTCCCACATCACTCCAATCAAACCATCCCAATTCATTATCTTGACAATAGGCGTTATTATTTCCGAATTGGCTACGGCAAACTTCATCTCCCATTAACATCATTGGAGTGCCTTGAGACAGTAATAAAATTACCCAAAAGTTTTTAATTTGTTGCAGGCGTAATGCTTGAATATATAAGTCATCTGTTGGGCCTTCAATACCACAATTCCAACTAAAATTACAATCAGAACCGTCTCGGTTTTCTTCTCCATTCGCTTCATTATGTTTTTCATTATATGAAACTAAATCATTCAAGGTAAAACCATCATGACAGGTGACAAAATTAACGCTACAATGGACTTCTCGATCAGGATGGGGATAAATATCAGGACTCCCCATAATGCGATAAGCTAACTTTTCAACTTGTTTTTCATCTCCTTTAATAAAACACCGGACATCATCTCTAAATTGTCCATTCCATTCTCCAAAGCGATCGCCCGCCAATGACCCAACTTGATATAATCCTCCCGCATCCCAAGCTTCAACAATTAATTTCGCTCCCGCTAATACTGGGTCAGATTTAATAATCCATAAAATCGGTGCATCATCAATGGGATTTCCTTCTTTATCCCGCGATAAAATCGAGGCTAAATCAAAGCGGAATCCATCCACGTGCATTTCAGAAACCCAATAGCGCAGACTATCAATAATTAATTGTCCTGAAATTTCATGATTCGCTTTAATCGTATTTCCACAACCGCTATAATTACTATAAAAAGCCGGATTCTCTTTATCTAACATATAATACATACTGTTATCAAATCCACGAAATGATAACGTCGGCCCCTCTTCATTTCCCTCAGCCGTATGGTTATAAACGACATCTAAAATGACTTCAATTCCAGCTTGATGAAATGCCTTGACCATATCTCGAAATTCATCAATCGGCCCGAAGGCATCTCGACGAGAACTATATTGTCGGTGGGGGGCAAAAAATGAAAGGGTACTATAACCCCAATAATTATTTCGGGGGGGAACAGCATCTTGTTCATCAAATTGATGAATAGGTAATAACTCAACGGCAGTAATTCCTAAATCTTTTAAATAAGGTATTTTTTCAATTAATCCTGCATAGGTTCCCCGTTTTTCTAGGGCAATTCCTGAGTTTGGGTTGCGAGTAAAACCGCCGACGTGCAGTTCATAAATAATGGTTTGAGAGTAAGGTAATTCTAAAGGTTTATCTCCTTCCCAATCATAGGTGCTATTATCAACAACTACTCCTTTTAACGCTTGCGCACAATTATTCCCTGGAACTGAAGCGGCAATTCGATTATAATTTTCTGTATTAACAATGGCTTTAGCATAGGGATCTAATAAAACTTTATCCGGGTCAAATCGATACCCTAATTCGGGTTCAAATAAACCATCGACTCGATAACCATAAATTTGTCCAGCTTTAATTCCAGGGACAAAAATATGCCAATAATAAAAGGTTTTATTGCGTTTAGGATCAAAAGGAATAATATGAGTGGGTTCAGTGGCATCCGGGGTATCAAAAAGTAATAATTCTATAGCCAGACAATTTTTAGAAAAAACGCAAAAATTCACCCCCTTGGGATAAACGGTGGCTCCCAGGGGGAAACTTTGCCCGGATAAGACATTAAAATTCATGCCTTTAACTCCTTGCTGATTTTCGGTATTGTCAATTACTAAGTTCAATGGTCTAACCCCATTTCTGATGGAATAATTCTCTACGGAACAGAAATTTTGCTTTCTGGTTTGTGACGTTTAACCTAGATTACCGTTAATTGGACTACACTGATCAAATAACTGATCGTCAATGCTGAAAACGCGATAAACTAGCAGAAAATCCCTGGCTATTGCAACAAAGCAGAGTAATTAGCAGTCGCCAGAACTGTTAGAACATAAATTGCTCATCCACCCTAAAGGATCAACAGTTTTCCCTGTTCCCGGTTATAAGTTGAATGTCGTCATCAGAAACCCCTTGTTTAAGTATTGCGATCGCCCGCATGAGCACCCCCGTTGCCAATCATTTTGCAACTTGGGTGGTACAATCTCCTGATTGGAATGGATATGTTCACCATGATAGTAGCTGGCCAGACGCCCTATCTCAAACCTGGCAAGCTTGGCTAGAACTGTTTTCACCCGATAGCGTTCCTAATCGTTTGTGTTCTGGGGGGACGGCTCATTTACCCTTAAATGCCACTTCGGATTCGGGACGGCAGTTAAGCTATAGTACCCGTTTAATGCAACAATTGGGAATTAATCTCTGGCAATGGTTATTTCAAGGGCCGATTCAAGCCAGTTTACATCGCAGTCAAGGTATTGCCATTGGACAAGAGCTACCGTTACGAATTCGTTTAGATTTACGAGATGCTGATTTAATCCCTATTCCTTGGGAAACGATGCAACCCCAGGCGGGTCAACCTGCGATTTCTTTAAGTCAATATCTGTGGTTTAGTCGCACGACGTTTGATGTTAATCCCCTCCCTCAACGTTTGGCTGCTCAAAAATTAAATATTTTATTGGTTTTAGGGGAAAATCAAATTCAGAATTCAGGAAGATTGTCTAATGCTTCAGAGTCCTTGAAGTTAGAGGAACAACAGGCATCTTTTCTGCTCAATTTAAAATTAGAAGAAGAAGCGATCGCTTTAAGCTCTGCTTTTGAACAATGTGGAATTGATCTTCAAGGAAATCAAATTGAGACTCATGTTTCCTGTAGCGTGAAAACGTTAATTCAACCCACCGTTGAACAGTTAATTTCTGAGTTAGAAACTGATCGTTATAATATTTTATTTTATGCAGGTCATGGAGTTCCAGCACCTGATGGGGGGTTATTGTTTTTGCGCCCCAATACAACGATTAATGGCACAGAACTTGCCCAAGTTTTAGTGCGATGTGGGATTATTTTAGCGGTGTTTAATACCTGTTGGAGTGCTCAACCTGCGGTAGAAACTTTACCAGAGGCTTCTAATCCGTTATTTCAAGCAATTCCGAGTAGTAGTTTAGCAAAAGTTTTAATTCATCATGGGGTTCCGGCGGTCTTGGGAATGCGAGACTCCATTACCGACTCAGAAGCGTTAAGCTTTATTCAAGCCTTTGCTAGAGCGTTAGGAGAACGGCTTTCTGTTGATCAGGCGGTTGCGGTCGCTCGTCAGCAGTTGTTAGCTTTATATAAATTCAATCAACCCGCTTGGACGTTACCGATTTTGTATATGCACCCGGAATTTGACGGGGTGTTAGTCCAACCGTTAGAAAAAATTAAGACGGAAATGCCCAATACGGCTGTAACCGGGTTTGGGACTATTCCGAGGGCGTGGTTACGGTTAGTGAGTCCAGCCGTTAATACCCCGATACAAGCTTGGCCCCTGGATACGGGGTTAGTTCGGGTGGGACGAGGAGAGGGAAATGATGTGATTATTTCTGAACAATGGGTTTCTTCTAAACACGCTGAAATTTTTTGTCGTCATAGTTCCGATGGGAAAAGTCAACCGAATTATTTTTTAAAGGATTTTTCCCGTTATGGAACGTTAGTTTGTAATCATGAAGGATGGCAACGAATTCATCATCAAGAAATTACTTTAATATCAGGAATGCAGTTAAAATTTGGCAGTTCCCAAGGTCAAATGTTAGAATTTATGATTGAATCTCAATCTTGAGAATTACGAATTAGGAATTACGAATTAATTGGCGTTTAAGTTTTGCGTTGGTTTTAGAATCTAGTTGAAATGAGGATTAACGATTATGATCGATCCTAAGATTTTTCATCTCATTAACCGTTTAAGTTTCGGTGCAACCCCAGGACAAATTCAACAGATACAACAGATGGGGATTGATGCTTATATTAAAGCACAACTGCAACCTCAAACGATTTCCTATCCCGTCGATTTAAACGAACGATTGAAACCTTTAAATACAATAGTTTGGCAACC
>NZ_JBJUDF010000340.1:0-20173 GCF_046067725.1 Planktothrix sp. | reverse complement strand
AACCGATAAACGCTTTGGGAGAATTGACCTCTACCTTGACGGGAGCAATCCTTTTAGGGCAAGTCGATTCGTTGAACAAAGAATCTCCCGTCACATCGCTTTGCGATTGACGGTGAGAGTGTCAACCCAGCCTCTACCATTAGATTTATGTTAATTGCTACCTCTGTACCGCAAACTTGGATTTGGAACGGGTTTCCCATTTGTTATGTCACGGAGGGTGATCATGGCCCTGCGGTGCTTCTAGTGCATGGGTTTGGAGCCTCTTGGGGCCATTGGCGGAAAAATATTCCTGAATTAGCAAAATACTGTCGAGTTTTTGCGTTAGATTTAATTGGGTTTGGGGACTCTGCAAAACCAACACCGAATCAAAAAATCAGTTACACATTTGAAACTTGGGGACAACAAATCGCTGATTTCTGTCGAGAAATTGTTCAAGATAAAGCGTTTTTAGTCGGTAATTCTATTGGTTGTATTGCGATTATGCAAGCTGCTGTTACTGCTCCTGATATTGTTCAAGAAGTGGCTTTATTAAACTGTTCTTTAAGATTATTGCATATTCGCAAACGTTCGGAAATGCCTTGGTATCGAAATTATGGTGCAAGTTTGGTTCAAGAATTATTAAAATATTCCTGGTTTAATCAATTGTTTTTTAATCTTTTAGCTACGCCCCAAACCGTTAAAAACGTCTTATTACAAGCTTATAAACGAGATGAAGCCGTTACAGATGATTTAATAAAAATTCTGTTAAAACCAGCCCAAGATCAAGGAGCAGTGGAGGTTTTTGCTGCGTTTACTCGCTATTCTCAGGGGCCGTTACCGGAAGATTTATTACCTCAATTGCCTTGTTCAGCCATCATTTTATGGGGCGCAGATGATCCTTGGGAACCTGTAGAACTTGGAGAAGAATTTAACCATTATTCAACAGTTAAAAAGTTTATTCGTTTAGAAGGAGTGGGTCATTGTCCCCAAGATGAAGCACCCGAATTAGTCAATCCCATTTTATTAGATTGGATGATATCCCGAAAAACGTATTGAAAAGGTATTTTTTAACCTCTAGGGTGGGTTTTCTGTTATTACCCACCCAACAAGATTTCCTAGACAGTGCAATAACCGAGAACCTCGACTCATCAACCCTGAAATTGTCCAACACAATTGACAGCAATCTCGACATAGTGGGAGTAGCACTATTGGCAATCTTTAATAGGACTCAAGTGATCAAATAGCCAGGGAATGTCAGGGGTATTTATGACTGAACTGTTGGGAAATTAGGAAAAATTGACGGATTTGATCTCAAAATCTTGCGTCGGTTGTTATTTAAAACAAACTGAACAATCCCTTTGTAAAACCTTGAACATTAGATCTGTCTTATGGATGAGGAATTCTTGTTTTTTCTATGCAAAATTAGAATCTATGAAAATGAAATTTAGAGATCTGGAGAACACAACATGGTAACGACTTTAACGGATGCAAAACGGGAAGCAATTGGTCAAAAATTGGCTACCATGAAAACTATCCAAGAATTGTTGATCGAAAATGAACAGATGTTTCTGCGGGATTGTAATCTCTCTGAAATTCGTCAACAATTTCAAGAAATGTTAGATGATGACCACAAAAATCTGGGGATCATTGATACGGTTATTACCCAATATGGCATTCAATCTCAACCGAAAGAACAAGCCACTAAAATGATTAATCTCGCTAAAGAGATGATGAATAAATCAGACTTAAGTTTTTATGAAAAAGTGGCTCAACATGAACTCCTGAAACACGGACAAGTCATGTCAGGTTTATTAGTTCATAAAGTGGCTCAAGTCGTCGGTGCAGATGTGGAAGCAGCGATTACACCTTTGAATACAGTTAACTTTGAAAATCGCGCTCATCAAGAAAAACTCAAAGGGATTTTAGAATATTTAGGAACCCAAGAATTAACGGGTCAAGCTCCTGATCAAAGCATTTGGGGACGAGTTCAAGATGCGATCGCCGCTTTATCGGGTGTGATGGGAAGTGCTGTTATCCAAAGTTCTGATCAATCCGCTCAGAATATTCAAGATGTTCTTCGCATGGATCATCAGAAAGCTAAAACGTTAATTACTGAAATTGAAAATTGCAATGATGCTCAAAAAATTCAAGAATATTTCGGACAATTATACCAAGATTTAAGTATCCATTCCGAAGCGGAAGAACAAATCCTTTATCCTCAAATTCGTTCTTTCTATGAAGATACTCAAAATCTGTATAATGAACAAGCTGAGTTGAAACTGGTTTTAGAAGAACTTAAATCTCTGAGCCCAACGTCCGCGCTGTTCAAAGACAAAATTAAACAAGTCAAAGATATAGTGAATCACCATACTCGTGAGGAAGAAAATGGTGTCTTTGTTGTAATTCGGCGCCATTTTTCAACCCGTGAACAAGAGCAGTTAGCGACTCAGTTTAAAGAAACTAAAAAACAACTACAAACTCGAATAGCCTCCCAAACATAATAGCTTGAAATAGCAAGTTGTTGAAGGTGTTAATCCATTAAGCTCTAGTTTTCTCAGGATCAAATCAAGACTTCAGTAGAGACGTACATGGCACGTCTCTACTTCTATTAACGGACACCAAAATTACGAGTTCCGGTGTATCCTGAAACCTTAGCTAACTTTTCTAAACTTTGAACTCCTGAATACATCTGGCCCTTAACTTCCCAAGTTGGATAGCCTTGAATATTTTTGGATTTACACAAATCAAGCTGAGGATTTTTTCCAGCTTGATCACATTCAATATAAGACAAATTTTCTACCGCTTGTTTACCAAATAATTCTTTCTGTTCATGACAGTGACCACACCAAAATGCTCCATACATTTTCGCTCCAGATTGAGTTAAATATTGAGCCAGTTCGATATTTGCAGGGTTAGAAGTGGTTGTGATATTAAAGGGATTTTTTTCAGCACGAGGGCTATTAATGGGAGCATAAATGGCTAAGGTTCCGATTAAGGTAATCATCCCCACAACCACCGTAATAAAAAAAAGTTGACCTCGATCTTCCCAATCTCGACCTAATATCGCCAAAGCAAATAAACTCACCGAACAAATAGCAGAGGCGATACAATAAATACATAAGGATTTAATGACAAAAGCCATTAAATACATTAGATAACCACTAAAAATCATCATGGCAGATGCTTGAGCAAAGATCAAAAGCCATGTCCAATCTTCTGTTTTTGTTCTTAAACTTTTGTGGGTTTCTCGGTTAATTAACCAAGGAGAAACAGCCATCCCCGCCATGATTGTATACGCTAAAAATCCAAACAAAGCTAGAGGTAAACCAAAGACAACCGCATAGGGACTCGACAGCACTTGATCACAACCTGTAATTGGACAAGCCTCTGTTCCCCCTGTTAGTTTCACAAGGGTTAAATAGGCGGTAATCACTACACCAACGGTAGCGAGACTAGCAATGATAAATCGGGATCTTTGATGAATCCAAGGGGTTGAACGTCGGCGAATCATACACTATTCTTGTGGGTTATACTGAAGAAAATTTTATAGCAGGGAACAGCGAACAGGAACTGCGATTTACTGGCAGAAAAAGAGGGGTGTCCGGTTTGGGTTTTAGAATCAGTCTATGTCCTAACACCCCAGGTGCGACTGCTATATATCCTTTTAGAGATTTTAACCGAATCATTTACACATTTGCTGATTCCCAGTTAAGTTGTTCTCCTTCTCAACAATGAACCAAAATTCACGATTTAAACGGACAAAATTATGCTTAACTTGTTACTATGCTGAGGTAATGAAAGTCATTTTGAGTATTTCTGGTTTAGGGGTTTATGAAGCGATCGCCCATGCCCATTGGAGTACCTTAGATCGAGAAATAGAATCCGTTGCAGGAGCTTTACATGATAGTTTAGAAACGGTTCTCAAACAACTTTTTGATCGATTTTATCGGGTAGATAGCGATCGCTCTCGCAAAACTGGAGGATCAGGCTTAAGATTAGCCATTGTTAAAACGCATCGGGGTAGTATTGAGGTGGAAAGTCAGCCCGGAATCGGTAGCATTTTTACGGTTCGATTCCCCTTAAAACCAACTGCAACCTTCGTATCTTATGCTAAGGGAAAAGGGGTGGGATAATCTTCTATCAGATTATAAATATCTGTTATTTTTTCTAAAGTTTTCTAAACTAGATCTAGACTCTCCATTAACTGGAGACTTTATACTGGAACTATTAATAGAATTCTTAAATTAATCTGAGGAAATAGACCATGAAAATTAACCATTCTCATACTCAAATTACAGGATTTGCCGTCGCCATAGGTATTGCATTGATTGCTCTAGGTTATTCCCATCCTTTATTTGCTCAGTCTAACCCAAATTCTACCCAACCAATCCCTAATAATGGCAATAATATTGATCCTCCTTGTCACCAACTGATGGGGCAAACTCACCCGATCATGGGTCAAGGTTGGAGAGGAAATTCTTCCGGCGGAAAACGTCAATATTCCCGTTCGATGTATGATCCAAACCGTGTAGAAACAATTCAAGGAACCATCATAGACATACAAGGCGGAAATCGTGGCAATCGAATGCCTCACGGTGTACATTGGTTCATGAAAACGAATACAGAAACCCTAGAGCTTCATGTTGGGCCTGTGTGGTATTTAGATCAACAAAACTTTCAAATTCAACCCAATGATGTTGTAGAAGTAACAGGAACACGTGTCAATGGTGGAGGACAACCTTTCTTGATTGTTGGAGAGATTAGAAAAGGAAATCAAACCTTACAATTACGAGATGAAAATGGTTTTCCTCGATGGATGGGATGGCAACAACAAACCCCTAGTAATTAATTAATTGTTAATAAGTTAATAGTAAGTAAATCCGGTTTTCTTGATTTTCAATTGTCAAGGATTACCGGATTTTATTTTGTGTTATAATTATAGAAACTATTTTTCTAAACCCATGACAGATAATACTTTCTTTGAGCAGCAAAAAGAACAATCCTTAGTTCAAACTGAAATTGTAGATAAATATTTTAGGGCTTGGGCTAAAGTGCTCATTCCACAAGCCAAAAAACGGAAGACAAAAATTGCATATATTGATCTGTTCTGTGGGCCAGGTTCTTATGAAGATGGTTCTAAATCTACTCCTTTAATGATTTTAGAACGTGCAATTAATGATCCAGATATGCGAAATTTACCTGTAACAATATTTAATGATTGTGATCACAAGAACACTAAATCTCTAAAAGAAGCTATAGATGCTTTACCTGATATTAACTTGTTAAAACATAAACCGACGATTGGAAACATTAAAGTAGGTAAAGATTTTGAGGAATTTTTTCAGAAAAAAAAATAATTCCGAGTCTATTCTTTATACTTGCTATATTCTGATCGGTTTAGTTTTATGTTGTTTCCCAAAACATTATTGAGTCTTTTCTATTTCATCCTCCTTTTCCCCACTTCAACAAGTGCCGAAGAACAACAACCTCAAGCTCAAAACACCAACCCGACGTTAAAAATCGGTGTGGTGCAACACTTTGGGCAAAAACCCACCGATCAATTGATTTTGAAAGCACAACCAGGGGATCACTTAACCCTAAAGTTTCCAAGCCCCCAAGAGAACAAACAACTGCATACGGAGACCGTGATCCTGAAAATCGGCGTTCAACCCCTCCCTGAACCCGAAGTTGAAGAAAGAGTTGTACTTAGTACCCATCGCAGCTATGAAAATGCGGAAGAAGACGCTCAAAAATGGCGATCGCTCGGTTTAGAAGTAGAATTAGCTCAACCGGATCGCTGGCAAGTTTGGGCGAAACGCAGCGTCTATAATACCCCCCTGCTGCGACGTTGGTTAATCGATAGTTTACAAGCCCAAGGTCATAAAATTCCTCGCTTGGAAACCCAAGTTCTCACCCAAAAACCGATTCCCTATTGGACAGCCGCAGGATATCGCTACAACCGTAATCAACTGGAGATTACAACTCCCCAGAATGTGATTCAAGTCAGTCAAAAACCGAATGATCCCCAACCTTTAGTTTATGGGGGAAGTTTACAACTACAACCGGATGCTTACGGAACCTACACCCTGGTTAATAACGTGCCATTAGAGACCTATTTACGAGGTGTCGTACCCCATGAAATCGGAGCTTGGCCCCCGGATGCGTCGATCGAAGCCCAAGCCGTTTTAGCGCGAACCTATGCGTTACGAAATCTGCGACGGTTTGAAGCAGACAATTATCATCTCTGTGCTAATACGGACTGTCAAGTGTATAAAGGGTTAACGGAAGTTTATCCGAGTACGGATCAAGCCATTAATGTTACGAAAGGTTTAGTTTTAACCTATAACAATCAATTGACGGATGCGGTTTATTTTTCTACCAGTGGGGGAGTGACAGCGAATTATAATGATATTTGGAATGGAGAACCTCGACCTTATTTGAAAGGGGTAATTGATGCTCCGAATAAAATTTGGGATTTATCTCAACAAAATTTAGCGTCAGAACCCAATTTTCGACGGTTTATGAATTTGCAAAAAGGATTTAATGAAACGGGAGAATTTGATTTTCGCTGGCGAGAAGAAACAACCTTAGAATCAATGGCAGCCCATTTGCGTCTTTACTTGAAACGTCGCAATTTGCCTCATTCTAATTTTAACACAATTCAAAAGGTAGAGATTGTAGAGCGATCGCCAACGGGGCGAGTCTTGAAAATGACCGTAACAACGGATCAAGCCGTGTTAGAAATTTCTAAAGATGAAATTCAAAGTGCGTTTTTACCGCCCATTAGTACGTTATTTTATATTGATCCCGTTTTTAATCCCAATAAAACCCTAAAAGGTTATGTGTTTGTTGGAGGAGGCTTTGGACATGGGGTAGGAATGAGTCAAACGGGTTCCTATAATTTGGCAAAATTGGGATGGTCAAATGAACAAATTTTAAGATTTTACTTCCCTGGAACCCAACTTCAACCCTTGAATTCTGTGATGCCGTTTGGGAATTAACAACAATTCAAAGTCCAACGTTATTGATATCTCAACGTTGAACCTTGAATCAAAAGCCAATTAGTATAACTCGTCTTCTTTGTGAGTCCAGATTACGCAATCAGAAGTCGGTTTAGCAACGCAGGTTAAAACGTATCCAGCTTCAATTTGGTCATCGTCTAAGAAAGACTGCTCCGATTGATCAACAGTACCTGATTCGATCTTACCTGCACAAGTCGAGCAAGCACCCGCACGGCAAGAGGCAGGAAGTTCAAGTCCAGCTTCTTCAGCGGCTTCCAAAATATTCTCAGTATCAGAGACTTCAATCGTATTTTCAGTTACTTTACCCTTTTCTTGGGTTTTCAGGGTCACTTTGTAAAGATTAGCCATGTTGTCATCCTCTCATGAAGTCTGATCAAAGGTGTTCGGGATTAAACCTCAACCCCGTGATTGAAGTTCTTCTTCCTGGTGAGTTAAGATCACACAATCAGAAGTCGGATAAGCTACGCAGGTTAAAACATATCCAGCTTCGATTTTGTCATCTTCTAAGAAGGACTGATCTGATTGATCAACAGTACCCGATATGATTTTACCCGCACAGGTAGAGCAAGCACCAGCACGACAAGATGAAGGCAGATCGATTCCTTCCTCTTCTGCGATATCTAAAATATACTCATCATCCTTGACTTTGATTTCGTATTCAACGATCTTACCGTTCTCTGGAATTTGCAAGGTCACTGTGAAATCAGCCATGTAGTCTTCCTAAGAGTAAATTTTGATAATTGCTGTGAAATCACTATTTTTAGTTTCCTACGCTTTTTGGAGTGTAGTTGCCGAGTTCAGTCCTTAAACTCATTGAAACTGCTTTTCCAGGGACATTCAAAGTTGAACCTTGATCAGATCTATCAAGGTTCAATTTTGAACTAAGGTCAATTACTATTAAGCAATTTCCTCTTCTTGGTGAGTTAAGATCACGCAATCAGAAGTCGGTTTGGCAACGCAGGTTAAAATATACCCGGCTTCGATTTGATCATCATCTAAGAAAGACTGATCGGATTGGTCAACAGTACCTGATTCTAGTTTACCACCACAGGTAGAGCAAGCACCTGCACGGCAAGAGTAAGGCAGATCGATTCCTTTGTCTTCTGCGACATCTAAAATCACGTCATTCTCATCGACGTCAATCACGTGTACGTCCGTGGGCGTTTTCAGAGTAACTTTGTAAGTAGCCATGTAGTGTTCCTCTCGTGAATTTCAAACAAAATATAAAAACCTCTTATACCTAACAAGAGTCTTGATTAACCTTTGTTGGCATTTAAGATTTCGGTTCACCTTTTGATAGTAAAAGAAAAAGTCAAGAATGTAAAACCTTGTTAAGCTAGATTTTGAATGGGATTTATTATAAATTTTTCTAATTACATCTTGATTACTTATATCTAATGCCCTCTGTCCCCAATGCTGTTATCGGATCTTAATCTTAGGGTTTTGTCAGAGACACAGTTTTTCTCCTGGGATGATTTGCTGTCGCGGATACTGGAGCTTTGACCCCGATGGGACTGTCATTGCCAACGGGAAACCCAGTTTAAACCCAGTACCCCCTCTGCTAAGGTTGCATATTTTCTTCTTGATCAGTTTCGATGACGCAATCAGAACTAGCATAAGCAACGCAGGTTAGGACATACCCAGCTTTAATTTGCTCATCACTTAAGAACGTCTGATCATCTTGGTTCACCTTGCCAGAGCTTAATTTTCCAACACAGGAGGAGCAAGAACCTGCACGGCAAGAGTAAGGCAGATCCAGATCGTATTCTTTTAAAGCAACATCTAAAATATATTCATCATCAGGGACATCAATGGTTTTCTGTCCATCTGGAGTGTTCAATGTCACTTTGTAACTCTTAGCCATGTTGTATTCCTCTGTTCAATTGCAGGAAAATTTTATAAGTAAATTTTATATCCAATCAAAGCGTTAATTAACCGAGGTTTACTGTTGATATTAAAAGAAAAAGCGAAAATTGTAAAACCAAGCCAACCTAGATTTTCCCCCAAATTTGTTATAAATTTTTCTAATGGCATCTCAATGATTAATCTATATTCGCCTTGTCCCTGACCCTATTATCATGACTGAATCTTTACGTTCTTTTGTGGGTATGGTTTCTCAACCCCTACGAGTCGGTATTGTTGGTACTGGATACGCCGCCAAAATGCGCGCAACGGCTTTTAAAGCCGATCCGCGATCGCAATTAGTCGCCATTACAGGACGTACGCCCGCTTCCACTATTGCCTTAAGTCAAGAATTTGATATAACCGTATCGGCATCTTGGATGGATTTAGTAGAACGACCTGATCTTGATTTAATCATGATTTGTACAGTTAATCGAGATCATGGTCAAATTGCTCGTCACGCCTTAGAACAAGGTAAGCACGTTGTTGTTGAATATCCTCTCAGTTTAGATCCCCAGGAAGCCGACGCTTTAATTACTCTGGCTCAAAAACACAATAAACTCCTCCATGTTGAACATATCGAACTGTTGGGGGGACTACACAACGCCATTAAAGCTTCCCTAGACCGAATTGGTCGAGTCTTCTATGTTCGCTATGTTACCATTAACCCCCAACATCCTGCCCCGGCAAAATGGACATATCAACCCTCTTTATTTGGGTTCCCTATGACAGGAGCGTTATCTCGTTTACATCGATTTACTGATTTATTTGGGACGGTGAAAAGTGTTAACTGTCGCGCGCAATATTGGGATATTGAACCGGATCTTTATCAAGCTTGTTTCTGTCATGCTCAGTTAACCTTTAATCAGGATATCCTCGGTGAATCAATTTATGGAAAAGGAGAAGTGTTTTGGCAGTCGGATAATACCTTTACCCTCTATGGTGAAGAAGGAACATTAATTTTTACTCCCGAACAAGGTCAACTGATTCAAAAGGATCGGATTGAAACAATTGAGGTGGGTTCTCGTCGAGGATTATTTATTAAAGATACTGAAATGGTTTTAGATTATCTTTACCAAGGAACGCCCCTTTATGTTTCCCCAGAAGCAAGTTTATATACCTTAAAAGTTGCTGAATCGGCAAGATTGTCAAGTGTATCAGGAGAAATCGTTAAAATTGATTCTTAGAGATTTCTAAGTGCTTGTGCTCAATAAATTACCGAGTTGAAACAGGGAACAGTAAGCTGTCAAAGGGTTTCGGAATTTAGAATTGTCAAAAACTGTAATGCGTAGCGCTATAACAAGATTAATTTTACAATTTCAATCCAGTTTCTAAACCCCAATTCTTTTTCATTGATGGATCTGGGATGATAAAATTTATATGCAATCCTTAAATTTTGCTACCTAGAATTGATAGGGTTGCTAATAACTTTTCCCGGTTCCCTGTTCCCTTGCTATCTATAGCATCAATTTCAGGATTTAATCTTATTTATGTTTTTCCAAGTATTTTTGGACAGCCTTCCCCATGTCAATTAAATTAGGTTCAAGCTTTTTAGCTAAAACTTCTTCAAAGACATTCGCTAATTGGCTTCTGAGAAATACAGGAATTCCTTCTAATTTATCGGGATCTAACTCAATTTCACCTCGCGTTTGGATCAGGGTGTTATTATTCTGAGCTTCTAAAAAAGTATTTTTCCCTGAACATTGGAATGCCTCTGTAAAAGCTTGGGTTTTAATGTTCCAATCTAAGGTAAAATCTTGCTGATGCCAAGTATTGGATTCTGTCCAACGAAGTTTGTCATATTTTAATATATCTTCAAACAGTGCAGGAACCTCTTCTGAAGATTCCCAATCATAAACCGTATAAACCGTATCTCCTTCAACACGACGAGAAACTAACTTAACCTTGTTTTTAGGGGGTAATAAATTAACAACTTCAATTAATCGATCTCGATAGGTATTAAAGACAAGAGGACGGGGAAAAGGAATTTTAATATCAGAAGAAAGTTTCATAACCAATCCTGTAAAATTGCTATTATATTATAGGCTTTCCGGTTGGAGCCAGTTGAAATCCGTTAGAAAACTTTAGTAATTTCTACCCTCCTAAACTCTACACCCTAGACCATTAACAAATTCAGCTTAACGACATTAATGTGTTAATCAGCTTGTTTAACGACATTAATTTGTGAATGACGACCAATCATGTGATAATCGACACCACTTAAAAGTTGACGATCGCAAAAAGATAGTCTAATATAGGAAATATGCAAGGGGCATTACTGGTTTCGACAGGGTAAGGAAAGCTACCAAGTGATGCAGGCCGAGAGCGAGTCACCTCTCGTAAATCCAGGCTCAAACAAAATGTAACTGCGAACAATATCGTTCCTTTTGCTCGTAAATCAGCCGCTGTTGCTGCCTAAATACCTCTTACAGGTTCGAGCGTCTACGGTTTGACTCCGTTAAGGACTGTAGACCAACCCCCAACGGATGCTCTAACTTAGTTCCTTTGGTTGTAAGTTAGCTAAGATTTAACCAAAGCATCCCACCCTTCGGGATAAGGAAGGGTTCCCGCCTTGAGGGTCAGAAAGGCTAAGTCTGTGAATGAGCAAGGAGTAAATACTTGTTCTGGACATGGGTTCGATTCCCATATGCTCCATTCCCCCATACCCTAAAAAACCACTTCGGAATGATTAACCGAGGTGGTTTTTGATTAAGGTTAGTTTTGGATAGAAATAGAAGAAATCGTTTGATTTTGTTGATAACGGATAGCCAGTTCAGACCCATGGGACAGGAAATGACGCACCAAGACTTCCTTTTCAGGAGGAGAAGAAGAATTAATCCAACCAGGTAACTGTGCTAAAGTCATCAAGACGATACAAGTGCT
The DNA here is from genome assembly GCF_046067725.1 of Planktothrix sp. Taxonomy (NCBI): domain Bacteria; kingdom Bacillati; phylum Cyanobacteriota; class Cyanophyceae; order Oscillatoriales; family Microcoleaceae; genus Planktothrix; species Planktothrix sp. Next base: position 8,387 of record NZ_JBJUDF010000340.1, on the reverse strand, counting down.
GAACGCTAGAAGACCATATTTGAGGATAGGTCTGTTGGATAGTCTTTGGAGATTGAAAGACACCATAGGAAGATCAAAAATTAAACAAAAATCTCCCTGTCAGTTCGCACTGCGGGAGATGAATTCAGGGTGCATCTACTTAATGATTTAAGTATAACACATAAAATGAGGGGTGTCACCCCTGATTGGAAAAACCCCTCTTTTTTTTTGAAGGTCACCCGGATTAATGCTGACAACGGCATTCTGAGGGGGTTTCGGAGGTTAAAGCGTCTTGGCGCTGTTTGACTAATGTGGCTAAATTGGGACGTCCGGTGAGGGGAAGTCGCCAATGAGCCCAAATTTCATAGAGTTTGTTCATGATGGGGCCAATTAACGGCCAGCGAGTGGGAGCATAAATCCAACCCAGTCCTAGAACTTGATAAATCCGATAAAATACCTCTAAATTCTGGATAATTGTGCCATCGGGAAGTAAAGCATGAATGCGTCCCATTGCGGCTTCAAAGGAAATATTTCCGTGTTCTTCAGGACGATAATTGAAATCACTAATATCAACAAAGGTAATTAATCCTCGTCCCGCGTCTCGTTTCTGTAAAAAATTAACCTCTCGTAAACATAACGGACATTGACCATCGTAAAGCAGTTTAATTTTCCAAGGGGTTGATGTTGTTGGAGTCTTGTTAGGGGTTGTTAAGGTTTGAGTCATAAAAGGGAAAATATTTCACTGTTAACAATTACAGCAAATTTTATCCTCATTTGGGAAGGGTTATTGTAAATACCCTTCATCGCCGTTATCGCAATAGTTGACGACAAACCCTTGTTCTTTGAGACCGAGTTGGACAAAGTTGGCGATTTTGGATTGGTCTTCAATTAACAAAACATTCATAATGTCACATTAAGGATTGTTTTTCCAGCAACAATAAAAACCGGGATTCCTAAATGGTTATTAAAATATCGCCATTGGATTGGTCTTTAATTGAATGAAATCGTTTATAATACTATTGATAAACGTTGGCAATCAAATTTGATTTTAAAAGATACTTTGGTTTATCCAGTAAGCTTCAATGAAAAGGGTAAAATTATTGCCTATAAACCCTTTAACTCTGCCGCTATTCAGGAAATGCAAAAAACCGCCCACCTATTCCAACCCGATACTCAATCTCCCTCTAATTCTTTAGCTCAATTTCAAGTGGTGTTATCTCCCTCTGGACTGCTTGAAGTGACACCTTGGGACGGGTGGAGATAATTGATGAATTGATCACTTTTGGGTTCCCTTCTCTTTAATGTTGCCTGAATGGAGTAGACTATAAAGATAAATCTATCATCCAAAATCAAGCAGTATTGAAGGGAACGCCGTGTTAGATATCAAATTAATTCGGGAAAATCCAACCGCAGTGCAAGAACGCCTAAATTTACGAGGCGAGTATGATTTGCAACCGATTTTAACCTTAGATGAACAACGCCGCCAATTGGAACAGGAACGCATTGTATTACAAACCCGGAGTAATGATATTGGTAAATTAGTTGGGGAGAAAATTAAATCAGGATGTGACCCGAAAGCAGAAGAAATTAAAGCTTTAAGAGAGGAAGGTCAACAACTGAAAGTCAAGTTGAGTGAATTGGAACCTAAAGAGAAAGAAATTGATGTTCAAATCACTCAATTATTATTACCCATTCCGAATTTACCGAGTGAATCAACTCCGGTGGGAAAAGATGAACAGGAAAATGTAGAAATTAGACGCTGGGGAGATGAATATATTCCCCAGAATCCTAATATTTTACATCATGCGGATATTGGAGAAAAACTCAATTTACTAGAGTTTAAACAGGCGGTTAAAATTGCCCAAGCGAGATTTGTGGCGTTAAAAGGAGCGGGTGCGGCTTTAGAACGGGCGTTAATTCAATTTATGTTAGACCGTCATACAAAGAACGGCTATCTTGAAGTTATTCCCCCTTTATTAGTAAATAGTACCTCCTTAACGGCAACGGGACAATTACCCAAATTTGCGGAAGAAAGTTTTAAATGTGATTCTGATGATTTATGGTTAATTCCCACCTCTGAAGTTTCGGTGATGAATTTGTATCGAGATGAAATTTTAGATGCGGAACAATTACCGATTTATCACTGTTCTTATACCCCTTGTTTTCGTCGAGAAGCGGGAAGTTATGGGAAAGATACGAGAGGGTTAATTCGGTTACACCAATTTAATAAAGTGGAAATGGTGAAACTGGTTCATCCTGATAGTTCAGAAGCAGAACATGAAAAATTAGTACAGGATGCTGAAGGAGTTTTACAAGCTTTAAAATTACCTTATCGGGTGATAGAATTATGTACGGGGGATTTAGGATTTTCAGCGGCAAAATGTTATGATATTGAGGTTTGGTTGCCTTCGGCGGGAACCTATCGAGAGATTTCTAGTTGTTCTAATGTTCGAGATTTTCAAGCTCGACGTGCGAATATTCGCTTTAAAGAAGCGGGTAAAAAAGGCACACAATATGTTCATGCGTTAAATGGTTCCGGGTTAGCCATTGGTCGAACCATGGCAGCGATTTTAGAAAATTATCAACAACCCGATGAAACTATCCGTATTCCTGATGTTTTACAACCTTATTTAGGGCGAGAAATCCTCTAAATTAACTTCTGTAGAGACGTGCCATGGCGCGTCTCTACGGGCAAATAAGGTTGCAAAGCATCTTTTGTAACAGCAATATTACAAGCTAAAGCAATTTGTTCTTTTTCAATAATCCCAACCACTTGACGGGGTTGTTCACGGGTGACAACGGGTAACTGCGGTAAATCTCTTGCCGCCATTCGTTCTAAGGCGGCTTTCACGGGTTCATCTTCATAGGCGCAGAGGATTTCTGTTGTACAAACATCCTTTAATTTTTGCTGTCCTAACGCCAAAGATTCCTCTTGAGTGGTGGCTTTAAAAATTGAACGACGAATATCCGTAACCGTAATTAATCCGGCTAATTGAGAACTTTCATCTAAAATTAAAGCCGTATGACAATTGAGGTCTACCATGACTGAACCAGCCTCTAAAATAGGCATCGAACAGGGAAGAGTTAAATAGGATTGACCCATAATTTCAGAAATCCGAATCGTTTGTAGCACTTCTAATTCATTCGGTCGTTCTAAATAAACCCCCATTTGTTGTAAATTTAATCCTGAATCCGATTGATTGGATTGCACCACATCCACAATTAAAACACTAACGCCTACCGCCGCCATTAATGGTAAAATAATTAAATAATTTTGAGTCATTTCAAATAATAATAAAATCGCCGTTAAAGGCGCTCGCACACTTGCCGCTAATACAGCAGCCATTCCCACCATTGCATAGGCGGCTGGAGGTGCAATATCCGGTAAAAAAGGGTGTACCCATTCTCCAACCGCTTGTCCATAGGTCGCTCCTAATGTTGCTCCAATAAACATCGCTGGAGCAAAAATTCCCCCCACTAATCCACTGCCTAAACTAACAGAAGTGGCAATAATTTTAAGAATTAATAAAATCACTAATAAATCTAAAGAAAATTTTCCTTCCTGTAATAAAGCTTGAATTGTTCCATAACCGGGGCCGAGAATATGGGGAAATTGAATCGCAATAATCCCAACCAATAATCCCCCTAACATGGGATGAAACGTTCGAGGAATTTTGCTTAAAAATTCAAAGCCCCGAATTTCTCCTTGAAAACAACGTTGAGTCAATTTAATAACTTGGGTATAAGCTAAAGAAACAAAACTTGCTAAACAGCCTAATCCTAAATATAGTAATAATTCCCAATTGCTTCGGACTTCATAAACCGGGGGAGAAAAGGCAGGATGGTCACCAAAAACGATTCGGGCAATGACCGAAGAAACTACAGATGCTAACAAGACTAATCCCACCCCAGAAGCGGCAAAACTTGTCCCTAAAATTACTTCTAAAGCAAAGAAAACTCCCGCAATTGGGGCATTAAATCCAGCCGCTAATCCAGCAGCGGCTCCCGCCCCTAATAATAATCGATAACGTTCTTTAGAAACTTGAAAAATTTGCCCTAAAATTGCTCCTAAATTCGCTCCAATTTCTACACTCGGCCCCTCCGGGCCTAAGGACGCTCCTGAACCTAAAGAAATTGCCGCCGCTAACAGTTTAATAAAGGGTCGTAGGGGAGAAATAATTTGGGTTCTTTGGGTATTAATTAATGAGGCAATTCCCTCCCCAAAAAATTCGGGATAGCGACAGCGAATTAACCCCACAATTAAGCCGCCTAATGGGGGAATTAAGGCAATTGTCCAGAGACCCAATTGGATGGTTAATCCCATAAAATCTTCTAGGGTTAACCGTTGAAACAGTTCCACCAATTTGTGGAACAGAACCATCACTAATCCCGTGCCCCCTCCGATTAACAGGGCAAACATTAAAATTAAGAATTGTGGCGGAGGTTGTAGACGGTTTAATAAACTGGTTAAACGGTCAGAAACAGAGGCAAGTTCAGTTGGCTGGGGGAGAATGCCCTCATTGTTGGGCAGAGTAGTCGTCATTGATAGACCCAGAATTATAAGAATCTTTATAAAATTTAAAACAAGTTCTAACGGTTGGGTGCGTTAAAATGCAATAACGTACTCATCCATAAAGGACAGGTACTTTCAATTTCACAGATTAGACACCCAAGACCATGCAGGAAAGACATCTACAACAGCCATCCCACCTGATGCTCATTACCGTCTTGAGTTTCTCCTCTGAGCCTTTCCAACCGGATGACTCATCACCCCTTTGAGGCGAAGGAAAAATCAAACACTCCTCTTCCTCCTCCTCTTCGGTCTCCCAACGATGAGTTTTTAGTTGGACTTGACACTTTTTGCAATATCCTTCGGTGAACCGAGGCGATATCCGCTTAAGGTTGCCAATATTTGCGTTATTTCATCCTGAGTACGGCTATTTCCCGTTTTTAATTCGTTAAAACCGAATGATCCTGGTCGCCGAATTCATTATCTTAGAATTAAAAGGCTGTGATCAAGCCTATACCAATAGTATATCAAATAAAAGTGTCAATGGAGGTAACGATTATGCCGTTAGTACGTTGGCAACCGTTTCAAGAAATTGATTCTCTGCAACGAGAAATGAATCGTCTGTTTGATAGTTTAACCCTTCCCTCGGAAAAAATGGGAATGTCGCTATTTCCGGCGGCTGAACTTCATGAAACCCCAGATGCTGTGATTTTGAAATTGGAAGTTCCAGGGATAGATATTAAGGATTTAGATATTCAAGTCAGTGCGGATGCTGTGGTGATTACTGGAGAACGAAAATCAGAAAACCACACTGAAGAAAAAGGGGTAACTCGCAGTGAATTCCATTATGGAAAATTTCATCGGGTGATTCCGCTTCCGATTCGGATTCAAAATACCCAAGTTCAAGCCAACTATCAAGATGGAATTCTGAGCTTAACGTTACCGAAAGCGGAAGAAGAAAAAAATAAAGTTGTTAAGGTGACAATAGGTTAAGGATAATTCTTGATTATCCCCAGTTGGCAGTTAGCCGGAATCAACCCTCAATGAAAATTCTTGACAAACTTTAGGTAAGATTAAACTATAATTATAACAGATAAAAGCGGAATTTTTAACTCAATTTTCCGCTTTTATTACTGTCAAAATTTTGCTAAATTTGAGGATAATCACATTGAATCAGAATGAATCAGAGTCTCAGCTTACCCCTTCAAAGCATATCGTCGAGGATGAATTTATGGGAAAATATGGGTTTAAAAAAATTTTTTCTTCGATTATCAGTTATGTTCTAGTTGCCTTTTTAAGTGCAGGTTTAACCTTGGTTGGTTTACAAAATTTTCCTCATTTTTTGATTTCTTCCGCTCAAGCTGAACCGATACAAACTTTAACAATCCCTCAAAATATTGCTGCAATTCCTAACCCTAATTCGGCGGGAAATTTTGTCTCGGCTGCGGTGAATCGAGTGGGGCCAGCCGTGGTGAGAATTGACACAGAACGGACGGTTTCTGCTAAGATTCCTGATCCGTTTTTTGATGATCCGTTTTTCCGTCGTTTCTTTGGGGAAGGAATGCCTCAATTTCCTCAAGAATATCAACAACGGGGTCAAGGTTCGGGGTTTATTGTTGATAGCAGTGGTATTATTTTAACAAATTCCCACGTTGTCAAAGGTGCAGATAAAGTGACTGTTACCTTACGGGATGGTCGTCAATTTCAAGGAGAAGTTCGGGGTAGTGATGACCCTTCTGATTTAGCGGTTGTTAAAATTAATGGTAATAATTTACCCGTTGCTCCTTTAGGGAATTCTAGTGAAGTTCAAGTGGGAGATTGGGCGATCGCGTTAGGAAATCCATTAGGATTAGATAATACGGTAACATTAGGAATTGTTAGTACATTAAATCGTCCCAGTTCTCAAGTTGGAATTCCCGATAAACGATTGGATTTTATTCAAACTGATGCGGCGATTAATCCAGGGAATTCGGGAGGGCCATTATTAAATGACCGAGGAGAAGTGATTGGAATTAATACTGCGATTCGTGCTGATGGTCAAGGGATTGGTTTTGCCATTCCCATTGATGCGGCAAAACGCATTCAAGCTGCTTTAGTTCGAGGAGAAAAAATCGCTCATCCCTATATTGGCATTCGCATGGCGAGTTTAACCGCCGATATGGCAAAACAACTGAATAGTGACCCCAATTCTTTAATGTTAATTCCTGAAGTGAATGGGGTTTTAGTGGTACAAATTATTCCCAATAGTCCCGCCGCAAATGCGGGTGTTCGTCGAGGAGATGTGATTACTGAAATTGATGGACAAGCGATTACCACTGCTGAACAACTACAGCGTTTAGTAGAAAAAAGTCAAATTGGTCAACCTCTAAAAATTACTGTCCGTCGCGGACAAAAAACCGAACAACTTTCCGTTCGTCCCGGTCAACTGGATGAAGAAGCCTTACGTTAGGTGATGGGGAATGGCAAGATGAATGTCTAACATTGCCAATTGCCGATTCCCTGTGCCTGGAAAAAAAATGCACTCTTCCTCAAGGGAATTGGAGGAACAGTGCATTTGTCAGGAGAAAACCTCAAATAATTAATAAACATTTAAACAATTGAGTCAGAGAAAGCTGATAGTTTAGACCTGGATTGACTCAATGATTGATGGGGCCGTAACTGAAACCGTTGATCAGTTTCCCAGTCGCTTTCTGATTGAGTTTGTCTATTAGTAACGATGGTATTGCTATTATAACCAATTTATTTCGGTTTGATGACAAATTCCTCTCCCAGGACAGATACAAGGGCAAAGATGGGAGTCTGAAAAAAACGAATCAAAAAACGTATAAGAATTATGTAAAATTAGCATAAGATGATTTGATATTTATGGAGTTTAGTGGTAAGATTTAATAAAGTAGTGAAATCGTTCATCTTTTGGTCGTCTTCTGATCCTCGAATACCAAAGTGACTACTAAAAGACGGAAGTAGGGAGATCTCCCGAAGGAACGCGCCTGTTTTCACTGCGAGTTGAAACAGGAGGCGAATAACCATGACTTTAAGTCAAGAACGTTTACACGAAACTGCCACATCGGAGATTCCGACCAGTGAAAGTTTCGATTTCGATTTGTGGGCAATAAAAGTGAAACGTCAGTTAATTGCGGCGCTTAATCACCAAATCGCTCCCGAACTTTCTCCGAACGACACTCAAACAACCCCCTCTCCATTATCAGGGATTCAGGGTTGAGGAAAATCGTTAACGCCCATTAATCAGGTCTTATCAGATTTTCCAATTTAATACTATGATGGGTACGGGTGGCTAAGGAGTCGCCCTTACCTGTTTTAATTTAGCATCTTCCGCACTCGTGCCCCACGACTGACCCGATGAGGTCGTGGGATGAATTGCGGTCAGGGATTATCGGAACAATCAGGTTGATTTTGGTTTTTGATATATCGTCTCAAAGTTGAAATAGTTATTCCACCGCAACTTGCAACAAAGTAAGAACCATTCCAAAAAACATCTTTGCAATAAAAAGAGCTTAAATAATCAGAGAATTCTTGTCTGAGTTTTCGAGATGTCACCGATTTAAGATTGTTAACTAAATTACTTAAAGCGATATCTGGATGATATTGAAAAAGAAAGCATAACACTTAACTCAAGGAGGTGATATCAGTGCTGAAGGCAACAAAGGTCAGGCTCTATCCAACACCCGAACAGGAATTGGCGTTAGCTAAGTCATTTGGTTGTGCAAGATGGTATTGGAATTTTGCCTTAAATGCCTGTATTCAGCACTATCAAGAAACTGGCAAAAGCCTAAAATTAGCATCTTATAAGGGAATGATCCCTCAACTTAAAAAAGAATATCCTTGGCTCAAAGAGGATTGCTACTCATCGGTTCTCCAATGTGTCGCAATCAATTTA
>NZ_JBJUDF010000339.1:0-28370 GCF_046067725.1 Planktothrix sp. | reverse complement strand
AGAGGGAATTTTTGAAATCGGTTTTTGAAAGGTTAGTTCAGTTTTTTTGAGGTTTAAAGATGGAGCTTGTGGCACGGGAAAACTGGGAGGTTTTTGACGCGGTGGTATGGAGGAAGGTTTGGGTATTTTTCCTGGGGTAGATTTCGCTTTTTTCGGTTGTAAATTAGGGTTTAAAGGAATAAAACCTGTTTCTATAATTGGCGGTAATTCTGAAGGCGGGATTTGATCAGATGGGTGAGGATTTTCGAGATCAATAGATTTAGTTTTATTCGATTTTGGAGGGTTGCGTTTTAATAGTTGTCTTAAGTAATCCGTTGCCCAGGTTTGGATTTTTTCTTGATCACATTGGGTTAAATCTCGACATAAAGTAATGGCTGATTTTGTATTTCCCGTTCGCTCATAAGCCATGACTAAACCGACTTGCGCCTTAAATTTAGAGGGGTGTTCAGATTGAGCAATTGGTTCTAAAATAGCGATCGCTTGCTGATAATCTTGACGTTTTAAAGCGGCTAACCCTGATTCTAAATCCGATGAATGGGGAGGAAAATCTAAAGAAGACATAGAAATTTAAGCCTTAAAACCCATAAACAGTAGTAAGTTGATGAGAAAACCCATACTTTGAAACGATCACAATAACCGTTCCGAACTCATCTCAACCCTTAAAAGTTGATATTCGCTGCCATCCTATTTTAACCATTTTCAATTTGATTGTAACATTTTTTTATAACAATATTCTAAAGTTTGCCTAATTTAATATTTTAATGTAATTTGGGATTTGTAATCCTCTTCAATTTTAGCTCAATTCTCAAAAGATGATACAATAACCGTGCTTAGAATCAGCCATTATGAATCCAAATCCCTTATTTCTAGCAGTTCAATTTACCTCTCCCGGCCCCATTATCTTTGAAATTGGGCCGTTATCAATTCGGTGGTATGGTGTTTTAATTGCCTCTGCCGTCTTAATTGGAGTCTCCTTATCCCAATATCTTGCCAGTCGTCGTCAAATTGATCCTGAACTCATCGGAGATTTAGCAATTTGGTTAGTCATCGGAGCAATTCCTTGTGCCCGATTATATTATGTGGCATTTGAGTGGAAAAGTTACGTCAATGATCCGGGCAGTATTATTGCCATTTGGAAGGGAGGAATTGCCATTCACGGTGCAATTTTAGGCGGTTTAATTGCAGCGTTATTATTTGCTAAAGTCAAACAAATTCCTTTTTGGCCGTTAGCGGATGTCGTTGCACCTTCTTTAATTTTAGGTCAAGCCATTGGACGCTGGGGTAACTTTTTTAATTCCGAAGCTTTTGGTCGTCCAACAGATGCTCCTTGGAAACTTTATATTCCGCCAGAACGTCGTCCCTTTGGTTATGAATCCTACGACTATTTCCACCCCACGTTTTTGTATGAATCTTTGTGGAATTTAATGGTGTTTATCTTGTTAATTACCTTATTTTTTAGAGGATTAAAAGGTAAACCTCCCCTGAAACCGGGAACCATCTTTCTGGTTTATTTAGGCGCCTATAGTTCCGGTCGAATTTGGATTGAAGGGTTACGAATGGATAGTTTAATGTTAGGGCCGTTAAGAATCGCACAATTAGTCAGTTTGAGTGGAATTGTATTAGGATTATTCGGTTTAATTTGGTTATATGGATTGAAGCGAACCTTACCTGATGTTGTGCCGAAATCCCAAGCCTCTAACTCTTAATAGAAAAAGCCCTAGACTCGATAGCCAGGGCATCAACCAGGGTGCATCTACCATTGCTGTCTTCTTAGCGGGTCAGTTGAGATCCGGAAAAACTAGAAATTAATCGCTAATTTGGAGGAATCAAAATCTCATGCAGCAGGATAAAACAGTGCTAAAACCAGCCGTTTATATTGTCGGTGCCGGCCCTGGTGATCCTGAGTTATTAACCGTAAAAGCTCAAAGATTGTTAGCTTCAGCCGATGTAATTGTCTTTGCAGATTCCCTCGTTCCTCAACAAATTTTAGGAGGAATTCGCGCAGATGCAGAACGAATTAGAACAGCTAATAAAACCTTAGAAGAAATTCTTCCGTTAATGATTGAACGAGTCCGTCAAGGAAAGTCTGTTGTGCGATTACATTCGGGTGATCCCAGTTTGTATGGGGCGATTTATGAACAAATGGAACAGTTAAAGGCAGCAGACATTGAGTTTGAAATTGTTCCTGGAATTAGTGCGTTTCAGGATGCGGCTGCTAAATTAAAAGTCGAATTAACTGTACCAGAATTAGTGCAAACGATTATTTTAACTCGTGTCAGTGGAAAAGCGACTGCGGTTCCAACGGATGAAGAATTGGAGAGTTTAGCGGCTCATAAAGCTAGTTTATGTTTATATTTAAGTGCCCGTTACGTTGAGGAAAGTCAGCAAAAGTTAATGAAATATTATCCGCCAGAAATGCCGATTGCTATTTGTTATCGTTTAGGATGGCCAGATGAGAAAATTCGGGTGGTTCCTTTAGAAAAAATGGCACAAGTTACCCAGGAAGAAAATTTAATTAGAACGACGCTTTATGTAATTAGTCCGGCTTTAGCAAAAACTCCGCTTAATTCAACTTTAAGGTCTGGATTATATAACCCTGAACATTCCCATTTATTCCGTCCTTAACCCAGTTTCTCGGTACAACCAAGAAACACTATTAGTTAATATTTTACAAATCTTGTTTAGGAGAACTCTCCCTTGGTTTCGTTTGCTGAATATAAAACTAGGAATTCTCAGTATATCACTTTCATAGACTCAGAATTTTATCCCGATAGATGGAACTCCTTTAATCATTGGGTTTGCTCGTTATGATTCAGATCGAGGAGGAGCACAAGAAGATGATCGAATTGGTGGAAATAGAGAGAAAGTAACTCATATTCTGAAGTATGCGGACACCTATCAAGTACCTCTGAAAGTATTCTTTTTGAATGATGGCCCTGGATTAACTCTGGGGTCAATGTGGAATGATTATGCCTCTTTAGAAACGGCTGGAAAAGGACGAGTAATGGTCTGCACTCTCAAAATGTTAGATGAAAGGTTTACCAGAGATTGGCTTGAAAGTTAAGTAAATAGTTCCAGTCTTCAATTTTATTTTCTGTCACTTTTTCTAAATCAGATTCCATCTCAATATATACTTCTAAACCCCTTTTTAAAATTCTATTTGTATTGATTAAAGACTGCTGTTGAGGTAAACTTCCGTTTCCATTAACAAAATCCCCCATTGCTTGAGTTCCTTTAACTAAACGCTGAATAGTCGTTTCTATAGCTAAAAGAGAGTTATCAATCCCAATCCATTGCCGTTTTAATTCTTCTGCAACTGCAACAGTTGTTCCACTCCCTACAAAAGCATCTAATATTAAATCTCCAGAATTAGAGGAAGCCTGAATAATTCGTTTTAGAAGTTCAGGGTTTTTTTCAGTTGGGTAGCCTGTAATTTTAATATTTTGGTTATGAGCATCTTTGAATTCAAGCCAAATATCTTGAACGGCTATTCCTTTACTTTGATCAAGGTAAACTTTCCGTCTAGGATTTCCAGTAGACGACCAGTAAATTTCACCTCTTTTATCCATTTCTTCTAAGGTTTCTGGAGTATATTGCCAATGTTTACCCGGTGGAGGAAGCATCCCACGCCAGGGTTGACCGGTTGCTCCTTTTCTTTCCCCAGGAGCATGAATTGGAACTTTTTTATAGCGTCTTCCTGTTTTTTCTTCAATATATTGATATTCTTTCATGACTTTATCATCTGTCCACGATTCAAAAGGTTGGTTCCAGATATAATCATCAGTTTTTGTATAAAAAAGGATATAATCTGAGATATTTCCATATTGATTTTTAGTATAATTTTTAGGATTACATTTTTTTCGAGTAATCCAGTTACGGAAATTCTTAATTCCAAAAATTTCATCCATTAAAATTTTAACTGGAAAAGCCATATTTTGATCTAAATGAACATAGATTGATCCTTGTTCTGATAAAAGTTCTTTAAGTAAAATTAACCGTTGGCGAATAAATTCTAAATAATCTGCGCCTTCTCTGAAATCTTGATAAGCATAAGTTTGTTGTCTTGACTCAAACCCTAGTCCAGTTGCGTAAGGTGGATCAATATAAATTAAATTAATTTTTCCTGCTATATCAGAATTTTCTAATAAATTCCTTAAAACCCTTAAATTTTCTCCATAAATTAACTGATTTTTAATTTCTTTTTCTACCTTTATAATTTTTCTTAATTTTGCTGGGGGACTCTCTAAAATATCTTTAATACTAACTTTTCCTACATATTCCAAGGAAAAGGAAATTAGGTTACTATCTTTTAGCTTTTTGTACTGACTTTTGCCGGGTATCCCTGTTGCCATTTCTAGTTGTTTACTCTTAAGTTTATCGTTAAATTATATCTAATTATATATAATTTGTAACAGCTTGCAATAGGCTGAAATTATTTTAGCAGACTATCTTATGTTGATCCTGTTTGTTATAATACATTAAAATCGCTCTAATTTACTATGATTTTAATATGAATTTTAATCAAACTAATATTATTATTACGGGGGGTTCCAGTGGAATTGGTAAAGCAACGGCTCAATTGTTAGCTAGTCTCGGTGCAAATTTAACAATTATTGCTCGAAATCAAATCACTCTTGACCAAGCTCAAAGGGAAATTGAAGCTTTTAAATTATCTCAAAATCAGAAAATATTCAGCCTTTCGGCTGATGTCTCCGTAAGGGAAGAAGCCGAAAATGCAATAGCAAAAGCCATTACCTTGTTAGGAAGTGTAGAGATTTTAATTTTATCAGCCGGAATTGCCCATCCCGGTTATTTTCAAGACCTTCCCCTAGAAATATTTGAACAAACAATGGCTGTTAATTATTGGGGTTCACTCTATTGTATTCGAGCGGTTTTACCGACCATGATTCAACAAAAACAAGGTAAAATTGTACTCATTTCTTCAGGAGCCGGATTAATTGGAATTTATGGTTATACAGCCTATAGTCCAACTAAATTCGCTTTAAAAGGATTAGCAGAATCTTTGCGCGCAGAATTAAAACCCTGGGGAATTCAAGTTTCTATTGTTTATCCTCCTGATACAAATACACCGCAATTAATCACTGAAAATAAAACCAAACCTCCAGAAACAAAAGCAATTACAGGAACGGTTAAACTTTGGGAACCAGAAAAAATAGCGCAGGAAATTATTCAAGGGATTCAAAATTCTCAATTTGCGATCGCCCCAGGATTAGAAATGAAGCTTTTAAATAGGTTCCATAGTTTACTTTTGCCCCTATTAAATCAATATTTTGATCGTTTAATTAAAAATTTTAAATCTTAAGCATAGAATTTAACTTTTTTTGAAATAAGTTGCAATTTTGATCTAAAATGTAATATTAGTTTACTTGATATGAAGAGGAAACTTTGCAAACTCAGAGAAAATCTTTGATACAATTAGCAAAGATCATCACTTGATTTGATGTGATTATCCTTTCTAAGCTACTCAATCTTCGGAGGTTTCATGTTTGAACAGTTATTTACAACTCATCCTGATAATCATAGTCCTTTAAACCTGATTCGTCCCCGCAAAGGTGTGATTATTGGTGCTGGACAAGTGGGAATGGCTTGTGCTTATTCCTTATTAATTCAAAATTGCTTTGATGAACTGATATTACAAGATATTAATCGAGAAAAAGCAGAAGGGGAAGTCATGGACTTAGTACATGGACTTTCTTTTATTGAACCCACAGAAGTTACCGTGGGAACCGTTGCGGATGAGGGAAGGGATGCGGATTTAGTAATTATAACAGCCGGAGCTAGTCAAAGACCCGGAGAAACTCGTTTAGATTTAGTCGGACGAAATGTAGAAATCTTTAAAAAATTAATCGGAGATATTGCTCAATATTGTCCGAATGCAATTTTATTAATTGTTGCTAATCCTGTTGATATTATGACCTATGTTAGCTTGAAACTTTCTGGGTTTCCCAGTTCTAGGGTCATTGGGTCAGGAACCGTTTTAGATACGGCTCGTTTTCGATATTTATTAGCAGACAAATTGAAACTTGATCCCCGCAGTATCCATGCTTATATTATTGGGGAACATGGAGATAGTGAAGTTCCGGTTTGGAGTACCGTTAATGTAGCGGGAATGAAAATTTGTGATGGTAATTGGGAAGGATGTCCTCCTTGTGAGCATGAAGAATTACAGTCTATTTTTGATCAAGTTAAAAATGCAGCCTATGAAATTATTCAACGCAAAGGATATACGTCCTATGCAATTGGTTTAGGAGTTACGGATATTGTTACCGCTATTTTACGGAATCAAAATCGAATTTTAACCGTGAGTCGTTCCGTACAAGGATTATATGGTCTTCCCGAACTTTGTGTGAGTTTACCTGTCTTACTCAACCGGAAAGGAGCCACTAAAATTATTAATCTTTCCTTAACTGAAACCGAAGAAAAACAGTTACAAAACTCCTGTCAAGTGTTGTATGAAATTATTGAAAAGCTAGATTTGTAAACACCAAAATTTCAAAAGCTGAATTTTCTATTCTGTGAAATTAAGTTAATCCAAACAACCATGTTTAAACCTTTACAACATAGAACCAAAATTGTTGCAACTATTGGCCCTGCGAGTAAATCTCCAGACATTATTCGTCAAATGGTGAATGCGGGAATGAATGTTGCTCGCCTCAATTTTTCTCATGGTAGTTATGAAGATCATGCAGAAACCGTCAAATTATTACGACAAGTTTCAGAAGAATTAGATACTCCGATTACGTTATTACAAGATTTACAAGGGCCAAAAATTAGGATTGGGTATTTACCTTCGGAAGAAATCGAATTAGTGGATGGAGAATTATTAACCTTTGTTCCTGTTGATGAATTTGATAATCAACCCCATACTGTCCCCATTGATTATCCCTATTTAGCTGAAGAAGCAGAAACGGGAGCAGAAGTTTTACTGGATGATGGATTATTAGAATTAAAAATAGAAACAATTCAAGGAAATGCGGTTCAATGTCGCATTATTGAAGGGGGAATTCTAAAAAGTCGTAAAGGGGTGAATTTACCCAGTTTAACGTTGCGTCTTCCCTCCTTAACAGAAAAAGATGAACAAGATTTAGATTTTGGAATTTCTCAAGGGATTGATTGGGTTTCTTTGAGTTTTGTGCGTCGTGCGGAGGATGTTCAAGCGTTAAAAGCGTTATTAGTTGAAAAGGGAGCGGCGGAGATTCCCGTAATTGCCAAAATTGAAAAACCACAAGCGATCGCCAATTTAGAATCAATTATTAATGAATGTGATGGGTTAATGGTAGCACGGGGAGATTTAGGAGTAGAAATGAACCCGGAAAGAGTACCCATCTTGCAAAAACAAATTATTCGGATGTGTAATCAAAAATGTATTCCGGTGATTACAGCAACCCAAATGTTAGATAGTATGATTCATAATGCTCGTCCGACTCGTGCAGAAGCGAGTGATGTTGCGAATGCCATTATTGATGGGACGGATGCGGTGATGTTATCGGGAGAATCTGCTGTTGGTAAATTTCCAATTAAAGCCGTACAAATGCTTTCTAAAATTGCCAGTGATGTTGAACCGGAAATTGAGTTTAAAAATTATCCTCCGGTGCTGTCCGATGAAACTCATGCGTTAACAGAAGCGTTAAATACGATTGATAAAATTTTGAATTTGAAGTGTATTGTTTCCTATACCAGTACCGGATACACCGCAATTTTAGCCGCCGCAGAACGACCAAAAGTTCCAGTTGTTGCTCTGACTCCTGACCGCAATGTTTATCACCGTTTAAACTTAGTTTGGGGGGTTAAACCTGTTTTATTAGAACATCATGTCAATTCTTTTGAAGGATTAATTGATCTCGCTCAAGACAAATTATTACAACGAAAACTCGCACAAATTGGAGATAGAATCTTAATTGTGGGCGGAATTCCAGCAAATACTGCCAGAGGTACTAATTTCTTAAAAATTCATACCTTAAGTGATTAAAAATCCTTTATCCTTCCTATCCCTCTTCTGACTGGGGAGGGGTTTAATCCAATCTAATTTCATTAACTCTGCTGTTGAGATAGGATTTTAAGTAGAGCAACTGATTATTTTTCCACTTCTTGAGGCGTGGATTGTCGAACTAATTCTAGGGAAGAACCAATAATAAAACCCATAGCCGCGCCTGCTAAAGCGTAAGTCCGAGGTGCTCTCGACTGGCTATACCCTAAATCTAAAGAGGGGCCAATATTACAGCACTGATATTGTTTTTCACTATATTTAGAAGCTCCGAGTCCAGCAATTGTACCGACAAGCATCATCACGATTCCTGAAAACATCACAAGTCGCATATTCATCATTATCCTCCTAGAATAATTCTAACTTTCAGAAGTTTTACCTAGATTGATAGATACAATCATTCTGTTGCTCTTTCAATCTGAACTTAAAATTTAATGTAATAATAACCTTCTATTTTAAAAATAGCTTTATTTTTCCAGTTTTTCATGCTATTTTTAATTTATTTTACAAAAGTTCAAAAAACTTGATTAAAATTCGTTAATTTGAAACGCCGAATTTCTGAATCCTGAATGCTTTTTGACAGGATAGATCACTCTGATATATTAAAATGATATATTGAAAATCTGAATTTGCCTATGCAACAGAAATGATAACCATCACCCATGCAGTGAGCAGCCACATCATTGAGTTTCAAGCGAAATCTAAGATTAACCTAAGTATTCATTCGTTCATAAATAGCAGAAGCAGCCGGAGAATAACGGGTGAGGTAACTAAAAATCCAGAATTTGATACAGGAATCAATAATAACAGGAACTGTGGCAATAAACGCATTAATCGCCACTGGACTTTCGGGTAGTCCAAAGTGAGCTAAAACCCCTGCTAATAAAACTTCCCATCCTTCGGCGGAGTGAAAACCAACAAACATATCGGTAATCAAAATAAACAAAAATACTTTTAAAGGATCACTTAAATTTAAAAAAGCTCGATTAGAAAAGCTTCTGATAATTGTAATTTTAGTTCGATTAAAATAGACTAATCCCACGAAAGTGAATAAAGCCACACCATCCGATAATATATTCTTCCACCCATTTAAAGCTCGATTACGGGATTCTTGCCAAATTTCAATGACTTTTTCCGATAACTTTTCCTCTTTATCAACCTCTGAAAGTTTCGGGATTACTCCTAGTAACTGTTTAATTTCTAAACTTTCTTTAAAAGCCGAATATTCTCTTAAAAACTCTTGTTTAATTTCGGCGCTGAGTTCAATTTTAGTAGGATTTTTATTACTATAATTTCCCAGTAAAGGATCAAAAATGATAGTTTTGACAGTGACTTGAACTAACAAAGGAATTAAGAATAAAATCATTAACCAACGTATCGCCATTTGATCTTGGATGCGTCTAATTCTTAATTCTTGAACCACTTGTTGTTCATAATGGGGGGTCAGTTTTTGACCTTTGAAAAAACCCCAATTCAACCAACTTTTAGGTTGAGATTGACGGGAAAGATTAGATTGAGCCGCAATTATAGCCGGATCTAAAGTTAGAGTGCTAGCTGACTCATTTTGTTCTTGTTTGACTTCTTGGGAAGTTAATCCTATCAAATTCGATGAATTAATATTAGAAGAATTCACTAAACTTTCAATTAAGAGATCCTCAGTGTTATCTCTATATTTTTTAACAATAGAATCAATAAAATTGAGTTTTTCTATAATTTCATCTTCAGATATTCCAACAGATTGAGACCTTTCCTCATGAATAGAACCTTGAGGTAATAAAAAACTATTAATTTTAAATTGAGCTAAATTAAGTCGAATTTTGAAAAGATGGCGATCGCGTAAACTTTTAACAAAATCTACCACCGTTTTTTGAGAATCAGGACGATAATTAATCGAGTTTCCTTGAAAATATTTATCTTCTAAAGCTTTAATGTCTTCAGCACTTTGATAAGCAGATTCTAAGAGTTTAATTTGTCTTTGGTTCAACCAGCGATTAAATGGGTTCAGAGTTCTATTCATACTCTTTAGATTAATTTACGCCACAACGAATTAAACGAGCAATAAAATAAACCGCCATTTTTGCACCATAAGGAGAACGCCACCATCCAGAGGGATGACAACCCACCGGAGCCGATGAGCTAAAATCGAGATCTTCATAGTCTAATAATTTATTATTGACCATCCATCCCATTTCAGCCCCCATCGCTTGTAAGACTTTCATATCCACATCAGAAATATCATCGTTTCCTCCCAAACGGGTATAAATTTGTTGTTGGACACTGAAACCAAAACGATTATTACTGTAACTCATCCATAATTGATCAAGCAGTTGTAGCGCACTACAGGGAAAGTTCATGACTTCATCAGGAATAATATTCTCCAAACTACTTTTGCCCATAATTTCTAACATAATATTGGTGGTTTCTTCATCCGCTTCTCTCCAATTTTCAGTCGCCAATAAATCCCGCAATTTGCGATATCGATACAAATCCGTTAATAATAATAGGGCTTGGTCTAATTTATGTTCTAAGCGATCAATCCGTTCAGATAAAGCGGTTAAACTCAAGGGTTGAGATTGATCCCCAGCATTAGAAGAAGGTTGAAAGGAAAAAGATTCGTTTGACATTGTTTTAAGAAAATTGGAAAAGAGGGAATTACGAATTACGAATTACGATTAACGGGACTACTATCTGGTGCTGTTGTACTGGAATTTGACGTAGGGGCGGGGTTTTCCCGCCCATCTTGAGAATGCCCATTATCCGAAGGAGGTTGAGGTTGATTTTTATCCGATTTATTGTTATTAGGTTGATTGGATTTTTCTCCTTTGAGGAAACGGGATTCAAGGGTTTTAATCGTAATATATAAATTGGGTGTAATTAACAAACTTAATAACGTTCCTGCTAATAACCCCCCAAAAATCGCCGTACCCAATGACCAACGGCTACTCGAACCTGCACCCGAAGCCACCACTAACGGCCAGAACCCAATTAAACTGGAAATCGCCGTCATTTGAATCGGTCGGAACCGTTGTTCAGCGGCTTGAATAGCAGCTTGGGTAATACTTAAGCCTTTTTCCCGTAATTGGTTCGCAAACTCCACAATCAGAATTGAGTTTTTAGACGCCAAACCAATCAACATCACCAAGGCTACCTGCACATAGACATCATTGGTGATCACCGGCCATAATGTCCCACTCAGAAGCACATTTGATCGGAACCAAACCGCCGCCATAGCACCCAAAACCGCTAAGGGCACAGACAACATAATAATGGTGGGATCAATATAACTTTCGTATTGAGCCGATAGCACTAGAAATACCATCGCAAAAGCTAATCCGAAAATAATCACCGCCGATCCCCCCGACGATTTTTCCTCCAAGGCGCTACCCTGCCAAGAATAGCCAAAACCTGGGTCTAAAACTTCGTTGGCTAATTTTTCCATCGCTGCGATCGCTTGACCCGTACTAGCGGTGGGTGCGGGGTTGCCTTGAATCAGCATGGAACGGAAGATATTAAAGTGGTTAATGGTTTCTGGCCCGACAAAATCTGTGAGTTTGACTAAATTACTTAGAGCAATCATCTCCCCATCTTGGGAACGCACATATAACTGATTAATATCTTCCGGTCTAGCCCGAAATTCCGCTTCAGCTTGAGCATAAACCCGATATTGACGTTGACCTAAGACAAAATCATTCACATAAGATGAGCCTAAAAAGGTTTGAAGTGTGCCAAAAACATCATTAATATTGACATTTAAGGCTTTAGCGCGATCGCGTAACACCTCAACTTTTTTCTGAGCTTTACTAGCGGAAAACTGACTAAAAACTCCTTGAAAAGTTGGATTACCATTGGCGGCTGCAATTAAACGATTGCCATTTTCAATTAAAGATTGAATCGGTAAACTTCCGGTTTTATCTAATAACTGAAATTCAAATCCTCCGGTATTACTTAAACCTTGTACTGGAGGGGCATTAACTGCAAAGGCTTGAACTTCTGGAATCGATTGTAAAGACCCATTTAATCGTCTTAAAACGCCATAAACCGACTGTTGTTCCGTCGGTCGTTCTTCCCAAGGTTTTAATAATACAAACGCAATCCCTTGGCTGGGGTTGCTTCCTTCAAATCCAAACCCCGGAACCACAAAGGCACTTTCAATTTCAGGTATTGCTAAGACGCGATCAACAATTTGTTCTCCCGCTTTTGCCGTATAATTCAGGGACACCCCATCCGGCGTCCGAAACAGAATTAATAGATATCCTTGATCTTCTTCAGGAACAAACCCTGACGGAACCAGTTGATAAACCAATACCGTTGCTACTAACCCCCCGACAAACACACCCATCACTAGGGCATTAATCCGGGTTAAAAAGGTAATAAATCTACCGTATTTATCCTGTACCCAACCAAAACCTTGATTAAATTTATCAAAAAACCATCCTAACGGCCCCCGTGTTTCCTGTTTGCGACGCAATAATAACCCGGCCATACTCGGAGAAAAGGAAAGGGCGTTGAAGGTGGAAAAGATCAAGGCAAAAATAATGGTGATGGCGAATTGTCGATAAATCGCCCCAGTGGTTCCGGGGAAGAAGCACACCGGAATAAAAACAGCCATCAACACTACTGAAGTTGCAATGGTAGCTCCCGTAAGTTCCTGCATGGCATCTAAAGCCGCCTGACGAGGTTTCATCCCCTGTTCAATTTTGATTGAGACGGCTTCAACAATCACGATGGCATCGTCCACCACTAAACCCGTTGCCAAGGTACAAGCAAACAAGGTTAACGTATTCAGTTCAAACCCAAAGGCTTTTAACCCTGCCATTGCCCCAATTAACGCCACCGGAATGGCAATTGAAGGAATTAAGGTGGCTCGCCAGTCCTGTAAAAAGATGAAAATCACTAACACCACCAAGGCGATCGCCATAAACAAGCTGATCACCACTTCCTCAAGGGACACCTTAATAAACAAAGTCGTATCGTAAGCCACACGGCTTTCAATACCGGGGGGGAAACTTTTAGCCATTTCCGCAATCGTGGCTTTAATTTGATCGGATGTTTCTAAGGCGTTACTTCCGGGTAATTGATAAATTCCTAAACCAACGGCGGGTTCTCCGTTAAATGTGGAGTTGGAATCATAACTTTCTGCCCCTAATTCTGCCCGTCCCACGTCCTGAACTGTAACTAAGCTGCCATCATCATTGGTTTTCAAGACCATTTGGGCAAATTCTTCAGCCGTGCGAAGCCGACTCACTGCTTGCAGAGGAATTTCAAACAGTTGACCGGGGGGAGTCGGTTGTTGACCCAGAGTTCCGGCTCCAACTTGAATATTTTGTTCCCGTAAAGCCCCGACGACATCCTGCGCCGTTAACCCCCTAGCTGCCATCCGAGAGGGATCAAGCCAAAGTCGCATGGCATATTTTCGTTCTCCAAAGATGGTCACTTGACCGACCCCAGGAATCCGACTCACTTGGTCAACAATAAATAAATCAATATAGTTACTAATAAAGGTGGGATCGTAGAGGGGTTTTCCCGTTTCGTCTTTTGCCGAATAAAAGGCGATGACTAACAGAATATTGGGCGATGAAGCTTCAATTGTTACCCCTGTTTGTTTCACACCATCGGGTAAATTGGATTCGGCTTGAGCAACTCGGTTTTGAACGTTAACTTGAGCAATATTGCGATCGGCATCATTAGGAAAAAACACCGAAATATTACTCACGCCATTATTCCCGGTGCTGGAGGACATATATTTCATCCCCTCCACCCCGTTAATTTCCCGTTCTATAATTGTGGTGACGGTGGTTTCTGTCGTTTCAGCATCCGCCCCAATATTCACCGCCGTTACACTAATTTGAGTATTAGCTAAGTTTGGCAGTTGGGTAATGGGAAGCAAAGGAATTGAAATTGCACCCACCAAAATAATGATGATGCTACACACTGTCGTTAAGACAGGCCGTTTAATGAAAGTGTTAACAAACAGAATCATGGGGAGACGGTTGGCGGTTTACGGTTGGCGGTTGACTGTTAATTATTACCCAAATCTGTGAAATGAGAGTGAATCTGTTTCAATCCGTTATAATTATGGGGATTGAGGTGTTTCCTGTGTTGAGGATGAAGTTGGAGTGGGTTGCTGTTTTTGTTCTGCAATAGGGGTTCCATTTCGCAGTTTAACGACACCATCGGTAACAATTTTTTCCCCAGCTTTTAACCCGGATAAAACTTCAAAGCTTTGACCTCGAATACTACCCAACTTCACAGGCTGTTGTTTAGCAACTAATTGAGTTTTCCCACCTTCGGTTTGTTCTTGGGCGATAAACACAAAACTTTGATCTCCAATTCGACTAATGGCCGTTACTGGAACTGTAATTCCTGATTGTTGTTCCCAAATCACTTTAGCTCGAACAATTTGATCGGTTCGTAATTGATTCCCTCGATTATCATAAATCGCTTTAACTAAAATAGTTTGGCTTCCTGTACCTGCACTGGGAGCAATATAAGAGACCTGAGAGGTTCCGATTAATTCTCCGGTTTCTTGACTGAGAATTTCCACCAGGGTTCCGGCTCTAACTTGAGATAACCGTTCAATCGGAATATTAATCTGAACTTCTAATAAATCATTTTGACGAATACTGGTTAGTTGGGTTTGACTATCAACAAAATCTCCTACTTTCACGAATATATCCCCCACAATTCCCGTAATGGGGGCTTTGATTTCATAATATTCTAGCTGTACCTGTTGAGCCGTTGCATCGGAACGAGCTTGATCAATATCGCGCTGAAGTTGCTTGACAGTCGCTTCTTGAGCCGCAATCACATTTTGTTGAGTTGCAATTTGAGCTTTAAGGGTTGAGACTTGACGGTTGTAATCCTGTTGAGCACTTGCAACTTTAGCGATCGCCGCATCGACTCGCCTTTGTTGGCCTTCGATTTGGGTTGTCAAAGTTGAGGTTTGTCGTTCTAGGTTTTGTTGGGCGGTTCTGACTTTCGCTTGTAAGGACAATATCTCCCGTTCTTGGGCTGCAAAATCTGCTTGGGTTGCTTCATAGTCTCGCAATTTTTCATCGTAAAGTTCAGCTGAAATGACACCTTGTTGATAGAGGGGTTGATAGCGGTCATAAGCTTTTTTACGTTCTTCCATAATGGCTCGTCTGCGTTCCCGTTCTTTAATTCCGACCTGTACATTTTCTTGGGCGGTTTTCAACTCATCCGCAGCCGAGGTAAATTCTAATTCATACTCTAATCGCTGTTTTTCTTTCTCTTCTGCGGCTAAGGTTTGTTGAGCATCTTCTAAATCAGCTTCTTGAGATTGGTAAGTTAATTCTGCTTGAATGCGCGCCAGTTCGGCTCGTTGAGAATCCAAATTGGCCCTTGCACTATTCAATTGGGCAATTCGGGACTCCACGCTGGCTAATTGACTTTCATAATTAGCTTGTTGTTGTCGCGCATCAATTTGAATTAAAGGGCTATTTGGAGAAACGCGATCACCTAACCGCACATAAACTTGTTTCACCAAACCATTAACACGGGGTTGAATAATTGCATTCTGAACCCCTTCAACCCTGGCATTATAAATACTACTATTTTTAACGTTACTCGCTCCTACTGGGGCGATATTGACGCTAACGGGTGGGACAGTCGCTGCTTGAGGTTCACTACCACAGCCCGTCATCAAAATACTACCCAAGATTAGGGAAAAATAGGACTTCCAGAAAGCAGAATGCTGTTGCATAGTTTGGCTAGGGATAGAGAATCAATAACAGGAAATAACTCAATTCGCAATCGGTCTTTGGAAATATAGCATAGCGGGTATTCGGGGAATTTTAGACTGACCACAATAATTCTTATAATTGTTCAGCCTGAATTTCCCCTACCATAATCAATACTTAATTTTGAACTGAGATGGAGGCTGATTCAGATGTTGTTAAGGGTTGGTGATCCTTCAAGGGAATTCGGGTTATTAAATAAAATAAAGGGCCGAATAAAGGAACCAAGCTAACCCCCCAAAAGATGGCTTGATTTTTCATTCCTCGTCTTGCCATATCATCTCCTAATAAAGCCGGAAACAGAAGGCTTAATAAACAGAAATCAAGACTCATTACATGAATAAAACGGCTGGTTTGCCATTGTTGAATAAAGTCTCCCCAATTTCCTTGACTGAATCCATAACTGACTAAAGCGATCGCCCCCAAGGTTAATAACAGTCCCGTAATTCGAGAATCTAAAACTTTAATGAATAGAGATTTTTTCCCGACAAATTGGGGATTGGGTTGCCGGAATGCTAAGTAGGGTAAAATGGCAAAAGCACCCACTCCAAAGGATAAGGTTGCAAAGAGCCAAGCCGGGATTTTTTGTCCTTGTCCATCCATAAACAGAACACAACTATAAATCAACGGCCAAATTCCCATAATATTAAATAGGGCAATAATTAACGGATTAATGCCTGTCCAGTTTCCCGTTGAAAGATTTTGAATTAATGTCAAGGTATCCGGTTGATCCGGGGGTGCAAAAATAAACGCATACAGAATAAAACTTAGCCAAATTAATCCAAAAACGATTTGATTGATCATGGTTAACTCTCGATTATTCTCATGAATTTTATAGTTTATATAAAATTTTCATACTACCTTGATCAACTGTCAACATTTGACCGATTCATGACTAATGATTAATGATTAAGGTAAAAAGCGATCTAATGCTGCTTTTAAAGCCTCAATTTCATCATCAATATTACCTTCTTGTGCTGCTCTAGCCACACATTCACTCAAATGCTCATCTAAAATAATTCGAGCTACCCGATCTAAAGCGCCTCGAATGGCGGCAATTTGAACTAACACATCAGGACAGGGACGATTTTCTTGTACCATTGTTTTAACGCCTCGAATATGTCCCTCCAGTCGTGATAGACGATTGACTATCTTTCGCAAAGATTCTTCACTATGAATATGGGGATGGCTAGAATGTTCAGGATGATGATGGTGTTCTAGCAAGTTGTTCAGTTCTTCTACCGTCGGTTCTACGTTATTCATCTGTTTGTTCATATAAAATTGACAAATATTTAATCATTGTACCTTAATCTTGTAGTTTTTGGTTTAATATTTTTTGAGGAAAATTCGGAAATTTTAATGATTTTTTAGTTGGGGACTTTATGTGGATCGCATTTTTCTAAATATGATAGCATACTCAATACAAAAGACCCCAGAAGCTTACAACCTCACCTGAACAATAACAGATAATTCCGTTAGTCAATATTGAACCTAATCCTTTACAATAAACGTATTCAGAGCAGCGCGTCTTTCAAGCGTGGGATGTAGAATACCCGCCTAAAGGCGGAGTAAAGGTTAATGAGAATTTTGATTGGCAATGTACCTCTTGATGGTTTCGCTTGAGACGCAACCAGCCGTCCCACAGTAATAACTTCTAGTCCACAAAGACGGTAATTTAAGTAAATTATGTTATCATCGCCAACATGATTAAAGTAACTCGGACGATTCAATTAAAATTCGTAGATCTCAACCGTTGTAAAGCTCAAATGTTCGAGCTGATGACGGAGGAAAACACGCGGATTGCAAACCAGTTGTTGTCATTTCCGATTAAAGAGCGACGTACAATGACAACAACTAAAATCATGTCCGAGTTAAAATCTGCCTTGGTCAATCAAGTTATCCGACATACCAAATCACCTACGGGTCGTCAAACTAAACAATACAAAGTTCTTCCGGTAGAAGTTAATAACCAAAACAGGAAGTTAACTTTAAAAGGGAATACCGATTCAATTAGCTTCCCAACCCTAAAAGGTGAAAAAAGAATCCCCATTAAAGTTGCATCTCCTCATTGGCAACCTGTTTTAGATGGATTGCTAGAGGGAACAATTCAAGGCGGTTCTTTTAAATTAATTAAACATCGAAATAAGTGGTATGCCTATCTGTCAATTACTGAGGATGTTCCAGAAAGAGATGCTTCTGTAATGGATTCATTCGGTTTAAATTATGGGGTGCTTGGCACACCCCCGAACTCGGTGAATACTGGCAAACAAGAGTATATTCAACTGTCTCTTTTTGACTGGTGCTGCGATACGAGAATCCCACCCTAAGCGCGTAGCGTAGGGGTGGGAGTGTCAATATAGAGATATAAGCTAATGGGAAGGGGGATTGCTATAAATAAATTTAAAAAAGGGATTCGAGGGGTTAAGTGGGTCAAAGCTTAAATTATTAAAAAAAACGGCTAAAATAACAGCTTCAGGAGTTATATTTTATGGGCATCTTACTGGCAAAATGGCGACCTGAATATGAAACAGGGGATGACTTAGTTGATGAACAACATAAAAGTCTATTTAGTATCATTAATTCGCTGAATAATGCGATGTTAGACGGACAGGGTGAAGTTTTAGTAAAGAAAACCCTTGAAAGTTTAAAAGACTATACGACAGTTCATTTTGATACGGAAGAAGAATTCATGCTGCGCCATAACTATCCGGGTTATCAACAACATCATATCAAGCATGAAGCTCTCAAAAATCAAGTATTAAAATTTGAGCAAGAAAATCATCATAACCTGTCTGAGTTAACCATTGAAGTTTCGCACTTTTTAACTGATTGGTTGATTCATCATATCAAAGATGAAGATCGAAAAATGATTCAATTTTGTTGTCAAGGTCGTTATTTTGATCCGAAGTCAGATCCGGTGAATTCTTCAATTTCTGTCACTTCAAAACTGGAGGTCGCTCGTTGGCATTCCCAATATGAAACGGGTTATACTCTCATTGATGATCAACATAAAAGCCTCTTCCATGCTATTAATGCTCTCAATACTGCTATGTTAGCAGGACGAGGCGAAGAATTACTGCAACGAACCCTCAAAATTCTGAGGAATTACACAACGATTCATTTTGAAACCGAAGAACAATTTATGCGCCACTATGGCTATCCAGGGTATTTAGAACATAAAGCCAAACATCAACGACTTCGGGAACAAGTCGAACGGTTTAATCAACAGGAAAAAACAGGCTCCATTTCCAAACTCACCATTAATGTTTCCCATTTTTTAACCAATTGGCTGATTGATCATATTAAAGATGAAGATCAAAAAATGATTGTCTTCCTCCGCCAAAAACGACAAAAAGAAACTCTCAATTAAAGAATAATAAGTGGAACAGGCATCTTGCCTGTGTCCTGTGTCCTGAGATAACTGAAAAAGGGCGGGATCACCCCGCCCCTACCGTTTATTCGTCTTCGTCTTCGTCGTCTTCGTATTCGTCGTCAATTAACTCCTCATCGAGGATAGCCGATAATAACGGATCATCTTCGCTATCTTCATAGAACGCTTTACTGGTTTTACCAAAGCTGCGGTCTGATTTTGGGTCGGGGGGCGTTTCCCGTTCAAAACTGCTATAGACCCGTGCGGTTTGGTCATCCAAGACCACGTCTCGCAGTTCGTCTTCATCCTCCTCATCTAAATACAAACTACCGCTATCAAAGCCATAGTCAGCATTTCCGCCGTCCTCATAGGCATTGAACCCCGTTCCTGCTGGAATCAAACGCCCGATAATCACGTTTTCCTTCAAACCCCGTAACCAGTCGGATTTTCCTTCAATCGCCGCTTCGGTTAATACCCGTGTCGTTTCTTGGAAACTGGCGGCGGAAATAAAGCTATCGGTATTTAAGGAAGCTTTAGTAATCCCCAATAACACCGGAGTATATTTCGCCGGGGCACTTCCGGTAATGGACATGGCATCATTCACCTGTTCCACTTGGCGCAGTTCCACCAATTCTCCGGGTAACATAGTGGTATCCCCACCATCATCAATCCGAACCTTCGAGGTCATCTGACGAACAATCACCTCAATATGTTTATCAGAAATATCAATTCCTTGAGATTGATAAACAGACTGCACCTCGTTCACCAAGAAGGTTTGACACTGTTGGAAACTGCCTAACGCCGCATCGTACATCCCTTGACCTTGTTCCAGATAATGCTCATAGAACACCTCCAGAATTTCATGGGGGTTACTGGGGCCATCGGTTAAAGGTTGTCCCCCATCCACTTTTTGACCATCGGACACTAACGGAGTTTGACCGGAGGTTAAGGGATAATCCGTGACTGTGCCATCGGTTTCAATCACTCGCAGTTCAACAACATCTTCGTCCATTGTTACCTGGGCTGTCCCCGGACGTCGGGCTAAAACACAAGCTTCTTTTGGTTTACGAGCTTCTAATAACTCTTCAATCCGAGGCAACCCTTGAATAATATCTCCGGTTTTGGCTCGTTCAAACACCAGCAACACTAGGTTATCCCCCCGTTGTACCAAGTCTCCGTCTTTAACGTGGAGAATGGCACCCGGAGACACTCGATAGGGACGTCCTCGACGCAGGGTAATTTGATTCCCACTGACCGGGGTCGTTCCCGCGCCTACAATTTTGTCCCCCACAGCAATCACTTGACCAGACTCCGGTAAGGTGACTCCTGGGGCAATTTCAATGCCTTCTACTAACAGTTGACCCAGTTTCACATCGGGTTTTACCCCGTCTGGGAAATCCAGGGTCATTTGGTCAACATCTCGCACCACTAAACAACGGCGCAGAATTTCCGACCCTGAGCGAATCCCTTGGATAATCCCATCTTCCTTACACAAAATCTCAGTACGAGTAACAACGGCATCTTTCTCAATTTCCTGACCATCCTGAACCAGTAACCGTGTCCGGGTACTGCCTTGAGTCGCATCTGCCGTGACGTCCCGACGAATCACCAGAGATTCCAAAATCACCAACTGTAACCGCATCACCTCCGGGTCATTATCATCCGGTAGTAACTCAATATCGGCGGCTAACTGCGGTGCTTCTGTGCCAATACTAATCACCAATTGGGTTCGCAGCAGTTCCACTCCTTCCACTGACCGTACCCGTTCCCCATCTTTGTAGGTTAACCGTTGTACCGCCCGCAGAGCAATAGACTCATTTAAAGACTCCTGAGAAGGAACTGGAGGCGTTTCAGGAACACTAAACTCTACAACCGGACGCAACAGCAAAGCAGGGCCTTCGGGAGTTTCGACATATTCCACATAATGGAGGTCAGGAGAAATAATCCCTGGAATCACCTCTTGACCCGGATTGACAATCTGACCATCAATGGCCATCACCATTTCTGGGTCATCGACTAAATGCAGTTCGCCCGGTTTAATGACGATTTCTCGGAGAATATCATTTTTCTGAGTAACTTCTATGACTCCATTAGTTTGACAGAAGATATCCTTAACCACTTCGGTTCCAGCTTCTACATACTGTCCATCCTCAGTTAACAGTAAGGAAATATCTTTGTTAACTTCGTGGCATTCTTCAGGAATCCACAGCAGTGTACCCCCCTGGGTCACTTCATAACCTTGTTTGCCCTTACCGCGTTTGGCAACTTCCACTCCCGCGTATTTAATAATTCCCCCGGTTTTTGTCCGGTAGCTATCGTCCATGAGTTCTGCAATCACATCATGGTTTTCCACCTTGGAACCCGGACTGACTTTGAGCAGGAAGCGGTGGTTACTATTGGTTTCAATAATATATTGTTCCCGTCCCTGCATCTGCACCAACCGCACTAAAGCTTCATCCAGCAACACAGAAGCAGTAATAATCTCAATTTCACGAGGTAACTCATCGGGGCCAATTTGTTCCCGAATTCGGACTAATCCCCCATGTTCAGACACCAGTTTGGTTTGGGCCAGAACGCTGCCGGGCGTGACGGCATCTCCATTTTTAACCGCAGGTTCAGCCCCAGGAGGAAGGTTATACACTTCTCCGCCTAAAACCCAAATTAAGCCCCCCCGTTGGGCGATGCGGGTCATGTTTCCTTGACGGTCGGTTTTTTCTTCAGGAACCACATCCGCAAACTTAACTTCTCCCGCTAAGTCCGTCGCCACGTCCTTCGTTGCTTTTTCGGTGGTTTTCCGGGCTGTCCGACCTCCGGCGGGAATTTCCGCTAAGATTTGTTCGGCTTTGACCCGTTGACCATCTTGAACAATAATCGTTGTCCCTTGGGAGAGGCTGTGTTTTTCTTGTTTCTTCTCTCCAGTTTCTACAACAATCTGGCCGTTGCTTTCCACAATATAGGCATCATCCCCATGACGGGTACGGAAGGGACGAGCGCGTAGGGTTTTGGGGAATTTGACAACGCCATCTTTCGTGGCACGAATTACGGCTGCTGCTTCGGCGGTAAACACCCCTCCGGTGTGGAAGGTTCGCATCGTTAACTGGGTTCCGGGTTCTCCGATACTTTGAGCCGCAATAATTCCAATGGCTTCCCCTAAGTCAACGTTATGACCGTGGGCTAAACTCCATCCATAGCAAGTTTGACAAACAGAACGGTTAGCTTCGCAGGTTAGGGGTGAGCGCAAAAATACTTCCTGAACCCCTGCTTTCTGAATGGCGGTGGCTAATTCTTCACTCACTGCCTGATTTCTGACGGCTTGTTGTCCCTCATATTCAATAATTTCTCCGGTTTCAGGGTGGCGCACATCTTCCCCTAACACCCGACCCATTAATCGGTCTTTGAGGGGAATTAATACCCGGTCGCCATCGGTCATGCTGCGAATGCGAATCCCCCGCGTTGTTCCACAGTCAATTTCCCGCAGAATCACATCCTGGGAGACATCCACTAAACGGCGAGTTAAATATCCAGAGTCAGCCGTCCGCAGTGCCGTATCAACTAACCCTTTACGGGCACCATAGGAGGAAATAATATATTCAGTAACGGTTAACCCTTCGCGGAAATTCGTTTTAATCGGTAAGTCGATAATTTCCCCTTGGGGGTCAGCCATTAATCCCCGCATTCCCACTAACTGACGAACTTGGGAAATATTCCCCCGTGCACCGGAGAAGGCCATCATATAAACAGAGTTTAACGGATTACTGGCTTTGAAGTTTTCCACGACCTGATCTTTCAGGGCTTCGGAGGTACCATTCCAAGTATCAATTACTTTTTGGAACCGTTCAACTTCTGTAATTTCCCCCTTCATATAACGGCGTTCTGTGTTGCGAATTTCTTCTTCTGCCGCTTCTAATAAAGCTCGTTTGGAAGGAGGAACTTGTAAGTCATCGACACTAATCGAAACCCCGGCTTTTGTGGCATAGCGAAAGCCCAAATCCTTTAATTCATCAGCAATTTGAGCGGTTCGGGCTGTGCCATGATTCATAAACGCCCAGGACATTAATTTTTTTAATTGTCCTTTATCAATAACTTGATTCCGAAAGATTTTTTTGTTAGTCATGATCAGTAATTAGGGAACAGGAAACAGGGAGCAGGGGGAACAGGGGGAGCAGGGGGAAAAGAAGTACCTGATGAATGTGCATCCTCCCTCGCTAAGAGTCAACCCCTAACTGTAAACAGTCAACAGACCACTCATGAATTCGTAATTCGTAATTGGTAATTCCTATGATTATTGATTAATCACTGAAAAAACGGTTTTGTTGAAAATGACTCGCCCTGGGGTGGTACGAATATATTGAGTCAAAATATTGCCTTCCTTGTCCTCTCGAACTCGACGTAACACTTTTCCGGTTTTCTTGCCCACATAAGTTTTTGTTACAATTCCTGTGAGCGCATCTTCCTGTTCTACCTCCACTTGTTCAGGTTCATCCGCTAACATTTCCCCATCAAACCGCACCATCACATAGGAATGTAATTCAATTAACCCTTGTTGATAAGCGGTAATCACATCTTCTAAATCGGCAAAATAACGATCTTCTTGATCTTTAAATTTGGGGTTTTCTGCGGTTAGATAATAACATCCCAAGACCATATCCTGACTGGGAGTCACAATGGGTCGTCCTGTCGCGGGAGACAGAATATTATTCGCCGCTAACATTAATAATCGCGCTTCCGATTGCGATTCAATCGACAAGGGAACGTGAACCGCCATTTGGTCTCCGTCGAAGTCGGCGTTAAAGGCAGGACAAACTAACGGATGTAACTGAATTGCCCGACCATCGACTAAAATCGGTTCAAAGGCTTGAATCCCTAAACGGTGTAACGTCGGTGCCCGGTTTAACATGACTGGATGTCCTGAAATCACTTCTTCTAAGACATCCCAAACACTAGGATCATTGCGTTGAATTAACTTTTTAGCCGCCTTAATATTGTTGACTAATCCTTGACGAATTAAGCGATTAATCACAAAAGGCTGGAATAATTCAATCGCCATTTCACGGGGCAAACCGCATTGGTGCATTTTTAATTTTGGCCCCACCACAATCACAGAACGACCGGAATAATCGACCCGTTTTCCTAACAAGTTCTGCCGGAATCGTCCTTGTTTTCCTTCAATAATATCGGATAAAGATTTTAACGGTCGGTTATTCGCTCCAACCACAGTTCGACCGCGACGACCATTATCAATTAAGGCATCAACGGCTTCTTGTAACATCCGTTTTTCATTACGGATAATAATTTCTGGAGCTAGAATTTCTTGCAGTCGAGCTAATCGATTATTACGGTTAATCACCCGACGATATAAATCGTTTAAATCGGAGGTTGCAAACCGTCCCCCATCCAATTGCACCATCGGCCGTAAATCAGGAGGAATGACGGGAATGACATTTAAAACCATCCAATCGGGTTTAGAACCTGTCGCCACAAAGTTATCAATCACCCGCAACCGTTTAATTAATTTGGCGCGTTTTTGTCCTTTAGCAGCGGCAATTTCTTCCCGTAGTTTTTCCGCTTCTTCTTCTAGGGGAATATCTTCTAATAAACGGGCGATCGCTTCTGCCCCAATTCCCACTTCTATTCCGGTTAAAGTGGATTCTTCACTATAAATTTGATCTTCAATTTCTAACCAGGTATCTTCAGTTAATAACTGTTTATAAGACAAGCTTTCATGGTTCCCTGGATTTAATACCACATAGGCATTAAAATAAACGACTTGTTCCACATCTCGTAAAGGCATATCTAATAAGATTGCCATATAACTTGGAATGCCTTTGAGATACCAAACATGGGTCACAGGAGCGGCTAATTTAATATAGCCCATGCGATGACGACGAACCCGGGACTCTGTAACTTCTACTCCACAGCGTTCACAAACAATTCCCCGGTGTCTGACCCGTTTATATTTTCCGCAATGGCATTCCCAATCCTTGGCGGGGCCAAAAATTCGCTCACAGAATAACCCGTCCATCTCCGGTTTTAAGGTTCGATAATTGATGGTTTCGGGTTTTGTCACTTCTCCAACGACTTGACCATTCGGTAGGGTTCTTTCTCCCCACTGACGAATGCGTTCTGGAGACGCCAATCCGATTTTAACGTAATCAAACCGTTGTTCAAGCTTAGGCATAGTCAGTTATCAGTTATCAGTTATCAGTTATCAGGGGTAGAGACGCGCCAGGAGCGCGTCTGTACTCAGTTTTTCAGTTTTTCACCTTATCAGTCATTCGTGAAAATGATTACTGATCAAAATCGTCCTCTTCTTCCACAGAACTACTTAAGTCGTAAGTGGGTTTAGCGGGGGCGAAGTTATTGGCGCTATAGGTCATGCGGGTAGCTGGCAGATCGGCCATTAAGTCTACTTCCACGTCTCGACTGCCTCCTTCGTCGGTGGTTTCCACTTTATGTACTGCAATATCCAAACATAAAGATTGCAGTTCTCGCATCAACACTTTGAAGGATTCCGGTGTCCCTGGACGGGGAATGGTTTTACCCTTAACAATAGCGTTGAGGGCTTCGTTACGTCCCTGCATATCGTCGGATTTTACCGTTAATAACTCCTGCAACGTATAGGCAGCCCCGAAGGCTTCTAAAGCCCAGACTTCCATTTCTCCAAACCGTTGTCCGCCTTGTTGCGCTTTTCCTCCCAAGGGTTGCTGCGTCACCAAGGAGTAAGGGCCGGTAGACCGGGCGTGAATCTTATCATCTACTAAGTGCACCAGTTTGAGCATATAGGCAATGCCAACGGTGACGGGTTGGTCAAAGGGTTCTCCTGTGCGACCGTCATAAACAATGGTTTTTCCGGGGTGATTTTCATCGAATAACCAATTTTTTTTGGTTTTCTCACGAGCTTCCTGTAATTTGGCGTGAACCGTTTCCCGTGACATTTCAGCCCCGTGCATTTCATCAAAGGGAACGACTTTGAACCGTTTTTTCAAGTTCTGACCTGCCCACCCTAATAAACATTCAAAGATTTGGCCGACGTTCATCCGACTGGGTACCCCCAAGGGATTTAACACAATATCCACCGGGCGACCATCGGGTAAATAGGGCATATCTTCAATCGGTAAAATCCGAGAGACAATCCCTTTATTGCCGTGACGTCCGGCCATTTTATCCCCAACTTGGATTTTGCGTTTTTGGGCGACATACACCCGCACCACCATATTGGCACCGGGGGGCAGTTCGTCTCCTTGTTCACGGGTAAATACCCGCACATCCACAACCCGGCCTTTTTCTCCGTTGGGAACCCGCAGGGAGTTATCCCGCACATCCCGTGCTTTTTCTCCGAAAATTGCCCGCAGGAGTTTTTCTTCCGGGGGTTGGTCTGATTCTCCTTTGGGGGTGACTTTCCCGACTAAAATATCCCCAGATTCCACCCAAGCTCCAACTCGGATAATGCCGCTACCATCGAGTTGTCGCAGGGAGTCTTCCCCAACGTTAGGAATTTCACGGGTAATTTCTTCGGGGCCGAGTTTGGTTTGTCGAGCTTCAATTTCGTATTTTTCAACGTGGATGGAGGTGTAAATATCTTCTTGTACCAGACGCTCACTGATTAAAATCGCGTCTTCGTAGTTATACCCTTCCCAGGGCATATAGGTGACTAAGATATTGTGACCGAGGGCGAGTTCTGCCCCTTCCGTTGAGGAACCATCGGCTAAGACCTGACCTGCTACAACCTGATCTCCTTCATACACCAAGGGACGCTGGTTTAAACAAGTATCTTGGTTAGAGCGTTGATATTTTTGTAACTCATATTCATGCTCTTTACCATTCGGGTCGATCACTCGAATACAAGAGCCGTCAATATAACTCACTTCCCCATCCGTCCGAGAAACAATCACCATCCCACTGTCACGAGCCGCCTGAGCTTCTAACCCGGTTCCCACTAAAGGCCGTTCAGGACGTAACAACGGTACAGCCTGACGCTGCATATTAGACCCCATCAACGCTCGGTTGGCGTCGTCGTGTTCGAGGAAGGGAATTAAAGAAGTCGCAACGGATACGATTTGTACCGGAGACACCGCAGCATAGTCTACCTGGGTGGGAGTGGTTGTGGTGAACTCCTGGCGATAGCGGACTGGAACAATATCTCCTAAAATCGTTCCTTCGGCATCGGTGCGGATATCCCCTGGTGCGACCCGCAAATCGTCTTCTTCGTCGGCGGTCATGTACACCGCAGGTAAATCCCGGCGGACTTTGCCATTCTCAACTTTATTGTAAGGCGTGGCAATAAATCCGTAGGGGTTGACCCGCGCTAAGGTTGCCAAAGAGCCAATTAATCCGGCGTTTGGCCCCTCTGGCGTTTCAATGGGACAAATCCGACCATAATGGCTAGGGTGAATATCCCGCACCGCAAACCCCGCCCGTTCACGGGTTAATCCTCCAGGGCCCAGGGCAGATAAACGACGTTTGTGGGTCAGTTCCGCTAAGGGATTGGTCTGATCCATAAACTGCGATAATTGAGAACTACCAAAGAATTCTTTAATGGCTGCAACTAAAGGTTTGGGGTTGACCAAAGACGCGGGAGTTAAAGCATCAGCATCACTAACGGTCATCCGTTCTCGGATAATGCGTTCTAGGCGGTTTAACCCGACTCTGACTTGGTTTTGCAGCAGTTCTCCCACCGAACGTACCCGACGATTTCCTAAGTGGTCAATATCATCGGTTTCGCCGATATCGTATTCCAGGTTAATTAAATAATCAATCGCCGCCAGAATATCGGTAGACGTCAACACCCGTGTGGTATCAGGAATGGTCAGCCGCAGTTTTTTATTGAGTTTATAGCGTCCGACCCGACCCAAATCATAGCGTTTGGCATCAAAGAAGCGGTTATTGAGTAACTGTTCGCCTCCGGCCACCGTTGGGGGTTCCCCTGGACGAAGTTTGCGGTACAGTTCCATCAAGGCATCGTCTTCGGTAAATTCTCCTTCTCGTTCAATGGTTTTTTCAAAATATTCGGGATGGCGTAACGCATCAAAAATTTCATTATTAGTAAGACCCAAAGCTTTTAATAAAACTTGGGCTGATAGTTTGCGGGTTTTATCAATTCTGACCCACACTAAATCATTTTTATCGGTTTCAAATTTTAACCAAGCTCCTCGGTTGGGAATTAAAGAAGCACTATAAGTTCGTCGTCCGTTTTTATCAATTTCAGATTTATAATAAACCCCCGGACTTCTGACAATTT